>PIXS01000210.1 GCA_003096255.1 Candidatus Bathyarchaeum sp.
CCGTCTGCCGTCTGCGGAGATGGCGCTGAAACTTCTTTCTGATGCTGGCTGTTCAGAGCGTGTTATTTCTCATTGTAAAGCCGTGTCTAGGCTTGCCGTGAAGTTTGCCCACATATGCAAAAACAAGGGCTACGAAGTTGACGTTGACCTTGTTGAGGTTGGGGGTCTTCTTCATGACATTGGGCGCTCGAAAACTCATGACGTGTCCCACGCGGTTGAGGGAGTTAAGATTGCTAAGTCGTTGGGTCTTGCTGATTCTGTTGTGTTGATTATTGAGAGGCATATTGGTGGAGGAATCGGCGCAGAAGAAGCGAAACGGCTTGGGTTGCCTGTAAAGGACTATTTTCCGTTGAGTTTGGAAGAGAAGCTAGTGGCGTATGCTGATAAGCTGCTTAGCGGTTCAACGGTTGTGCCGATTGAAGACACAATAGAGCAGTTTTCTAGACGCCTTGGGGAGAATCATCCTGCTATTGCTCGGGTTATAAAGCTCCACGAAGAAGTTTCTGTTTTGGTAGGGGATTGGAATGCCGACGGTAACGGTTCTTGAGAAGCTATACGCTGCAGTTTCGCCTTCTGCCTTTGAAAAGAGTTACTCAAACTTAGTTAACGGTCTAGATGTGCAGGTCGGTTTTGTTGGAACAACCAAAAACGGGTGGATACAGCTAGACGTTTCTGGAACTGATCAAACCATAGCACTAAGTTTGTTTGACCGCGAGTTCGGTCTAGCACCTGATTCCTTGGATGGTTTGAAACGTTTTTCTGCAATGCGCGGCAGAGTAGCTTTTTCTAAAAAAAACGCAAGTAAGCTTTCTGTGGATTTGCCTGCTGGTTCCAGCTCCGTAACTGCTGTTGTTTCGGAAAAAAGTTTGCAGGGTCAGTTGGCGGATGGTAAAGCTGTTCCTTTTGAGCGGATGGTGGAGCTTTTTTGTTTGGTTGACAATTTGCCTGTTGAAGTAAAGCTTTCCAAAGTTAAGGGCGAATTGAAGGCTGTTTTGTCTGAAGTTCAGGTTTCTTTGTTTCGTAGCTGGGTGCAGATGCGTGTTGACCGGTTGATGGTTTTTGGCGTGTTGTTTTCTGATGTTGAAAAGGCAGTTAACTCGTGCAGGCTTTCTCGTGACGTTATGCGAGTTGAGTCTTTGGGTTTTCTTGAGCAGGCTGTTTTGTGCAAGCTGGGCACTGACGCTGTGGGTTTGATTCCAAAGCTTGGCCGTGTTTTGAAGTCTGCTGTTTTGGTTCCTTTTTCGCCGAAAAAAGTAATCAAGCAGATAGGCAACGAGGCCTTTGACGACTAACAGGTTAGAATGTGTTGACTTTGAGGGCTTCTTTTAGGGTTTTTAGGTCAACGACTGTGTTGATGCAGCCGTCTTTGAGTAGCTGTACGCCTTGGCCGATTACTCCAACTTTTTCGCACAAGTAGCTCCCCATAACAAGTTCTTTGGAGCACGCAACGCCCAAGGATGCTTTGGGTTTTAGGTCTACCATTATGGTTTTTGCTAAGCTTCCTCCGGGCATGACAAAGGTGCCTTTGTAGCCTAGCTGTTTGGTTGTTTTGATTATGTTTGCGATGCTGCATTTTCCGCACTGTTTGCATTCGTATCCGTATTTGCCGATTTCTGCTGGACAATCTTTAGCTCGTAGGCACTGGGGCAAAAGCACAATCCGCTCGTTATACGGTGTTGATGCAAAACTGTCTAGTTGGGCGCGGTTTTTTGCTTCCACGTAAAGCTCGAACAATTCTTTTTCTTCTACGCCAACTTTGTTTGCCAGCTGCTCAAGCTTGTGAATAGCAAGGCTGCTAAGTTTTGTTTTAGCAATTTTCTTGACTACCCTCATTATTGAGCTATCTTCAGGCTGTTCCATAGGGTGGGCCTCTTCTTGAAATACATGCGCAGAAGCTTCGTTAACTTTTGAGAGGCTTACAAGGTGCATATAAATTTTAACCCAAAACGGTGTCTAGCGGTTTGGTGTTGTTGTTTGGTTCCAGTAGACGATTTTTTGGTATATGCTTGTGTCTGGAAAATCTGGGTCTTCGTAGATTATGTCTAGGCTTATTCCGTATTGGTCGATTAGTTGGCGTGAAATGTTCCAGATTTGCTCTGATTTTTCGTCTGCCTCAAACATTCCCCAGATTATGTCGTCGGGTCTTCTCATTCCCCATCCGTAGTTTTCTGGAAGCACAAGAGCAACCTCAGCGGGTGTGGAGCCGCATTTGGTGCTTGCGTTTGTTACCACGTTGTTCCAGAAGTTTTCCATGGCTTCAAAGTGGCCATCTGTTAATGTTCCGTAGCCATTGTCTTCTAAATACGGGTAATTGAAGACTATGATGTAGTCTGCGCCTGCGTCGTAGGACATCTGCATCTGGTCGTAGACGTTTTCTGGAGTGTCCAAGTAGGGTTCTTCAAAGTACTTCCACGTGATTATTGTGCCCCAGCTCTTGTTTTGCATGGTTGCCGCGCCACGCAGAAGTCCTATGTCCTGTTCTATGGTGTGGTTCCAGCCTAGCTGAGCAAGGATGGTGTCGTAGCCCATCTTGTAGTCCCACCAGTAAAGTGCGTAGTCAGAAGCAAAAACGTTGATAGAATGGTTTTCTAATGCTTGGAATCCTAGGTCTCTGGCCAGAAAGGCAGTGAAGAGTTCTGCTATTTGGTCGTATGTTGGGTCAACAAACCACGAGGTGCTGTTGGATTCTTCGATTTGGTCTAGCCAGATTCCCCCTGACTCGTCGTAGTAGTACACTCCCAGAAAGTTGTCGCCATATTTTTCTTTGGCTGTGGCAACCCAATCAAGGCGCCAATACAAATCTATTCCTTTCTCCCTTAGTATCCTGTCAAAGGCCCGGGTTGAAAGGTCGCCAAAATACACTATGATGTCTAGCCCTGCTTCTACTGCGTAGTGGCAGACTTCGTTGGTTGCTGTTTCGTTCCAGCTAACCGGACCCGACTGCACAATCAAAACGTTGGTGTAGTCTTTCACCCTATCAATAAGAAGCATCGCCTCTTTAGTGGTGTTCCCACAAAAAG
>PIXS01000211.1 GCA_003096255.1 Candidatus Bathyarchaeum sp.
GGCTAACCTGCGGATGGTGTATTCGTCCTTCAGAACCTCAGAGAACGTGACCAAGTGATTGGGCATGGGTATGTTGATGACCAAATCGATTTTGCCTTCCTGCAGAAAATCAACAATGTTGGGCGTCTGACCCACTTCCCTGACCTTATGCAGCACCGAAATCTTGTCTACCCCCTCATCCCGCAGCACCGCAGCAGTATTCTTTGTTGCATAGAGTTTGTAGCCCATATTCCTTAGGGCACGACCAATAGGCACAATCTGCTCCTTCAGCTTCTTTCCGCCAACAGTAATCAGCACAGACCCGCCCGCGGGAGGCATCTTGAATTCGGCAGACTGCATAGCCTTAGACAAGGCATCCGTAAAGTTTTCTCCCAGACACGCCACTTCTCCAGTGCTCAACATTTCAACTCCCAGCACAGGGTCGGCTCCGCTTAATCGCATGAAACTGAACTGAGGAACCTTTACCCCAAAGTGTGTGATTGCTGGCAGCTCCGTGAAGCCTGAATCCTTGAATTTTTTGCCCAGCATCGCTAGGGTAGCAAGTTCTATCATGTTGACTCCCCGAGTTTTGCTGACGTAGGGCATGGAACGGGAAGCCCTGAGGTTACATTCGATAACGTATGTTACTCCGTTCTTTACGAGGTACTGGATGTTGTATGGTCCCCTGATTTCAAGAGCTTCAACTATCTTGTGAGTGTAATCTTGAACAGTCCGCAGCACGTCACTATCCAACGTTAACGAAGGAATTCCCATGGTTGCGTCGCCGCTGTGAACTCCAGCGTTCTCAACATGCTCGATGATTGCGCCTATGATGTTGTCTTCGCCGTCGTAGACTCCGTCAACCTCAACCTCTTTCGCGTTCTCGATAAACTTGGAGATTACTGCAGGATGTTCCCGTGAAACCTTTGCAGCCAACTTGAGGTAATCTGCCAGCTCAGCTTCGGTGTAGGCGACCCTCATGGCACTGCCTGACAGCACGTAGCTGGGACGAATAAGAACGGGGTAACCAACCTTCTGGGCGAACTTTTTGAGGTCGCTGGTTCTTGTTAGGTCCCTCCATTCTGGCTGAGGAATTCCAAGCTGGTCAAGGAGGGCACTGAATTTTGCTCTGTCTTCTGCCCTGTCGATGCTTTCGCCCGAGGTGCCCAGCAGGTCAACTCCCTGATTAGACAACTTGAGGGCTAGATTGTTGGGGATTTGTCCACCCACGCTAGCTATGACGCCAAAGGGCTGCTCCTTGTCGTAAATGTCCAAGATTCGTTCCAGAGTCAGCTCCTCAAAGTAGAGCTTGTCGCTCATGTCGTAGTCTGTGGAAACCGTTTCTGGGTTATAATTGACCATTATGGCTTCTTCGATACCATTCCTTTTGAGTGCCCATATAGTGTTGACTCCGCACCAGTCAAACTCTACGCTGGAGCCAATCCTGAAGACTCCAGCACCCAAGACAATAACTTTAGTGTTGCTTGAAGAAAACTTGATGTCGTCCTCGGTGCCGCCATACGTCAAATACAGGTAATTCGTTTTCGCTGGCCACTCAGCCCCAAGAGTGTCAATCTGCTTAACCGCAGGAACAATATTAGCATCTTTTCTGATTTTCCGTATAGCAAACTCGTCTGTGCATCGGCAGACCGCAATCTGCTTGTCAGAAAAACCGATTCGTTTAGCTTCCCTGAGAGTATCAAGAAAGTCTTTGTCATTCTGGCTGATTGTGCCAAGTTTCTTTTGCATGTCGATGACGTTTTGAATTTTGTGGAGGAAGAAGGGGTCGACGCCGCTTAGCTTGTAGATTTCTTCGATGGATATGCCCTGTTTTAGGGCTTTAATTAGCATGTAGAGGCGTTGGTCTGTGGGATGCGCCAAAGCATCCTTCAGCGTCTCTAACTCTTCAGGCTCATCCTCCTCAGCGTTACAGACTAACCCTAGTTTGCCGATGTCCAGCATGCGGATAGCCTTCTGCAGCGCCTCCTCAAAGCATCTTCCGATTCCCATAACCTCGCCCACAGACTTCATCTGGGGACCAACATGACGGTCCACATTCCTGAACTTCTGCAGGTCCCACCTTGGATACTTGACAACAAGATAGTCAAGGGCAGGCTCAAAACATGCTGTGGTTACGTGAGTTACCTTGTTTTGCAGCTCTGGCAGCGTATAGCCGATGCACAGTTTAGCTGCGATGTACGCGATGGGGTAGCCCGTTGCCTTGCTTGCCAACGCTGAGCTTCGTGACAGCCGTGCGTTGACTTCTATGGCGCGGATTTCCTCTGATTTGGTGTCTAGTGCCCATTGGATGTTGCATTCGCCGATGACTCCTAGGCTGCGTATTGCTTTGATGGATGCTGAGCGAAGAATGTGGTATTCCCTGTTTGACAGGGTTTGTGATGGAGCTACGACTATGGAGTCGCCTGTGTGGACTCCCATGGGGTCAAAGTTTTCCATGTTACAGACGATTATGCAGTTGTCGTCGTAGTCCCGCATAACCTCATACTCGACCTCTTTCCAGTGTCCCAAATACTCTTCGATGAGTACCTGAGAAATCATGCTCATGCCCAAGGCGCGGCTGACAATGTCTTTTAGTTCTTTTTCGTTGTGGGCTACTCCCGAGCCTTTGCCGCCCAAAGTGTAAGCCACACGACAAATAACAGGATAACCGATTTCTTTGCCAACTTCAAGGGCTTCCCTCACGGTGCTGGCGGCTTTGCTCTTGGCAATTCCCACATCAGCCTTAATCATGGACTGCCTGAACAGTTCCCTGTCTTCAGTGTCCTCTATTGTCTGAACAGGAGTTCCCAAAACTTTGACACCATACTTCTCCAAGACGCCGCTTTTGGCAAGCTGAACACCACAGTTCAGAGCGGTTTGTCCTCCAAAACTTAGCATGATAGCGTCTGGGCGCTCCTTTACGATTACCTCTTCCACGAACTCGGGAGTTACAGGCAGCAGATAGACTTTGCCTGCTAGCCGAGGATCAGTTTGAATGGTAGCAATGTTGGGGTTAACTAGGACAGTTTCTATTCCTTCTTCACGGAGAGCCTTTAGGCACTGGCTTCCACTGTAGTCGAATTCTGCGGCTTCCCCGATTTTGATGGCGCCACTTCCCAAGACTATTACTTTTTTGATCCATTCAAACTTGGGCATCTTATTTCGCCTCCGCAAGTTTTCGGAACCTGTCAAACAGGAATTCTGTGTCGTATGGTCCAGGCGATGCTTCGGGGTGCCACTGGAGGGCAAAGGCTGGCTTGGTTTCGTGTTTTACGCCTTCAACTGTTTTGTCGTTGGCGTTCATGAACCACTCCGTCAAGCCTGTGTCCTTTAGGGAGTCCCGTTGCACTGTGTAGCCGTGATTCTGTGTCGTGATGTAGCAGCGTCCCGTCTCCAAGTCCAATGCAGGCTGGTTCTGGGAACGGTGCCCATACTTGAGCTTGTAAGTGTCCCCACCCACAGCCAAAGCCAAAATCTGGGTTCCAAGACACACCCCCATCATTGGCATGTTCTTGTCCAGCAGCTGCCGGACAGCCTCAACAGTCTTCACACACTGCTTAGGGTCTCCAGGACCATTACTTATCATGACGCCGTCAGGCTTAAGGTCCAGAATCTGCTCCGCCGAATAATCGTAAGGCACTCTCACTACGTCAAAACCTCTTCGTAACAGGTTACGTAGGATGCCGTATTTGACGCCGCAATCAATCACAACTGCCACCTTGTTGCCTCCAGCCTCGTAACGGACTGGCTCCTTTACGGTGACCTGTTTTGCAAGGTCTGTGAAGTTGGGGTCCTGAACATTCTCGACTTCTTTCAGGAGTTTTGGCATGTCAGGTTCCTCGTCTGGCTCACACACTTTTAGGATGCCGAGCATGACTCCTTTTACGCGGAGTTTTTTTGTGAGTTGTCGGGTGTCGATTCCGTAAATGCCGGGCACGTCCTCGTCTTTGAGCCACTGGTCCAGTGTTCGGGTGGATGCCCAGTGGAAGGGATGGTGGCATAGTTCGTGGACGACGAAGCCGGTGACTTTGATGTCGTCTGATTCGAAGTATTTGAGGACTCCATGTTCTTTGTCGTAGGTTGGAACGCCATAGTTTCCCACAAGAGGATACGTGAAAGTCAGAATCTGCCCCTTATACGAAGGGTCGGTTAATGATTCGGGGTATCCAACCATGGAAGTTGAGAAGACGCATTCGCCTGAAACTTTCTTTGCTGCGCCAAAGCCATGACCGACAAAGGTGGAGCCGTCTTCCAAAACGAGAACAGCTTTACCAGTTTTTTTGGGTGGGGTGTTTGTTTTCACAGTTCTAACCTACATTATCTAATCTTCATTTTTTTGATATGCAACTCTGAACCGCAGACCTGAGCTGCAGGTTAGCCTCTTCTAGCTCTTTTTTGTGTGTTTTGAGGCTCTGTTTTGAGTGGGCAGTCAACTGTTTACGGTTTTTCAGCATCCGCTTGACTTCTTTTGGAGCTGGACCGCCCAACGTGTTGTGGCTTTCAACAAATTTTTTGGGGTCGATGGAGTCTTTGATGTCCGCCACTTTCACGGCTAGGGTAATTCCCGCAACATCTTTAGCGGTCTTATTTAACAGTTCAGGTTTCAAGTCCGACAGGGCTAATTTGTTGTCTAGCAAGGTTTTGACGACTGCGCCAACAATTTTGTGGGACGTCCTGAAGGGCACATCATACTTCTTAACAAGCAAATTGGCAAGCTCAGTCGTGGTTGAGTAGTTGAGGACTTGTTTGCTGAAGACGTCCTTGTTCACTGTCAGGTTCGGGGCTAACTCAGAAAGCACACTCAATGAAGCTGAGACAGTTTCTATGGACTCCCACAGTTTCGGAGTGAGTTCTTGAAGGTCTAGATTGTAGCCTGAGGGCAACGCCTTGAGGGTTGTTGCGGATGCTATGAAGTTGCCGAGAATTTGGCTCATCCTTGCCCTGATTACCTCTAGGACGTCAGGGTTCTTTTTCTGGGGCATGATGCTGCTTGTGAAGGCGAAGCTTTCTGGAAGGTCGATTATTCCAAAGTCAGGTGAACTCCAAACAAGCAGGTCTTCAGCCATCCTGCTAACGTCTATGGCAAGTATAGTGAGGTCTGCCAAAGTTTCTAGTATAAAGTCGCGGCTGCCAACAGCATCTATAGAATTCTCCAGCACGCCGCTGAATCCGAGGAGTTTTGCGGTGCGTTCCCTGTTTATTGGGAAGCTTGTGGTTGCTATGGCTCCTGCGCCCATCGGAGATAAGTTGACGCGGGGAAGGGTCTCTTTTATCCTCTTTACACTCCTCTGTAGGGCATCCACGTAAGATATTAGGATGTGGGCGAAGGTTACGGGCTGGGCAGGATGCAAGTGAGTGTAGCTGGGCACCAGTGTTTCAGTGTGCAGTTCAGCCAACCCAATCAGAGAATCCTGTAGTTTGACTATCAGGTTTATCAGGTCATGAAGGCTTGTGCGTAGTGCCATCCTGATTGCAGTTGCAACTTGGTCGTTGCGGCTTTTTGCAATGTGCAAGTTTCCAGCAACGTCTTTGGGGACTTTTTTGCTGATTTCCTCTTCAACAGCTAAATGAACATCTTCCAGTGATTGGTCGAGTTCCATTTTTGGGTCGATTTCATTGAGGGCTGCTAGAAGTTTTGCTGCTGTTTCAGGTTTGATTATTTGTTGTTCAAGGAGCATGGTTACGTGGGCTTGATTGATTTTGATGACAGCTTCCAGTAGCTTCTGGTCACTTTTTATGGACGCAGTAAACTCCACCACATCCTTGCGGGCAGAGCCGATTCTTCCTCCACGCAACAGCTTAGACAACTTTTTTCACCTCAAACATTAACATGGAGCAGCCGAAGCCGCCCCACTTTATTCTAGCACGGTTTTTCCTTTTTCACCTTCTCCTTGAGTATGTTGGCTACTTTTGTGGGCAGTCCCCACAGTTCTATGAAGCCTTCAGCATAGGCTTGGTTGAAGTCTGTTTCCACCTCGTATGTTGCCAAGTTCTTGTCATACAAGGACATTTTGGATGAGCGCGCCGCAGCCCAGCAGCGTCCCTTGTACAGTTTCATCTTAACTTCGCCGCAGACCCGTTCCTGAGTCTTGTCGATGAAGGCTTCTAGGGCTTCCCTTAGGGGGTCTATCCAAAGACCAGTGTAAACGAGTTGAGTCCATTTTTCGTCTATCTGCTTCTTGAATTCGAGTTCGTGGCGGGTCAACACCATCTTTTCGAGGTCTTTGTGGGCTTCAATCAGCACCTCGGCGGCTGGGGACTCGTAGATTTCCCTTGATTTTATGCCCACTAGCCTGTCTTCGATGTGGTCGACGCGTCCAACTCCATGCTTTCCCGCAATCTCGTTAAGTTTCTCAATCAACTCTACGGGCTTCATTTCTTGTCCGTTCAGGGCGACGGGAACTCCAGCCTCAAACTTGATTATCACGTACTCGGGCTTGTCTGGCGCATCCTCAGGAGAAACCGTCAGTTCATAGATGTCTTCAGGCGGCTCCTGATCCGCATTCTCTAGGGGTCCGCATTCTATGGAGCGTCCCCAAATGTTTTGGTCTATGCTGTACGGATCGGACAGATGTGGAATAGAAATGTCTTTCTCGTTGGCGTACTTGATTTCTTCTTTCCTTGACATTCCCCACTCACGTACTGGAGCCATAACTTTGAGGTCTGGGGCAAGCGCCTTAACGGTTACATCAAAGCGTACTTGGTCGTTGCCTTTTCCTGTGCAGCCGTGGGCGACTGCTATGGCACCTTCTTTTTGTGCGATTTCTACAAGTTTTTTTGCGATGAGGGGGCGTCCTAGGGCTGTTGCCATGGGATATTTTCCTTCGTAGAGGGCGTTTGCTTTTATTGCCTCGAAAACGTATTTTTTTATGAATTCTTCTGTGCCGTCTACGGAGTAGTGGTTTTTGGCGCCTAGGCTGTGGGCTTTTTCTGCGACCTTTTTTAGGTCGGTTTGTTGCCCCAGCTCCATTGTGAATGTTATGACGTCTACGTCGTGGTTTTCTTGTAGCCATTTTATGAGGACGGATGTGTCTAGTCCGCCGCTGTAGGCTAATATGACCGTGTTTTTCATTGTGGTTCCCAGTTTGTGGTTGATATTTCGGCAAAGCTTATATAGATTTTGGTCAATATTCTAACAAAACGGGCAAAAGTGACCGAAAATGGTCAATTCAATCTCTAAAACAGTCCAAAACCTCATAGACGAAGACCTCTCCCTACAGGATGCACTCCAAAGAGACTACGGAAACTACAGCGCAATAGCCAGAATGCTCCTCCCCAAAGTCCAAGAAGCCGTAGACAGCGAAGACGTGAACCTCGAAAGCGTCATAACCTCAGTCAAAAGAGCCAAAACAAACTACACCATCCTCCAAGGAAAAATCACCAGAGTCGTAGCAGGAAGCGGCCTAAACATCCGAACCGATATGGCAAAAGTTTCGGTTGACAGAACAAAAAAGAATCTGGAACAGATACGGAAAACGTTGGCAACCTTCTCAGGCGAATTCCTTCAAGTGATAGAAGGAAACTCTGTTGTCACCCTAATCTCTGACCTCAACTCCTTTGGCAAAATTAGTTCCATCTTCGACAAGGACGATGTGGTAGACCAGAAACAGAATCTGGCAACAGTCATCATCCGCAGCCCAGACCAGATAACATCCACGCCAGGATGCGTGCAGGCGTTCTATAATGCGGTTTCGCGGCGCCACATCAACATCGAAGAAACCATGAGCTGCTACACAGAAACCATAATCGTCCTAGCCATGGAAGACGTCAGCAAAGCCTTCGCAGCCCTAACAGACCTCATAACAGAGGCAAGAAGAAAAACCGCCTAATAGCACGCATATTAGGAGCCTAATAGCAGAAGATTGTTGAAAATTAGCTTTTTTCAGAAAAACCAGAGCACAAAAGATATCGCGCCGCATAAACCTGTTTTTCTTGAGATTCCTTGACCGCCACGAAGAGTTTCGCATCATCAAAAATCTCTTCGTTGACCGAAACAAATAAAGAAGAACCGTTTACTATTTGCTCTGAGTAAACGAAAGAATGTGATTACATGGGCAAAATTAGGGTTGGAGTAATTGGCGTAGGAAACTGTTTCGCTGGATTAGCTCAAGGAATAGAAATCTACAAACGAAAAGAAATCCAGAAACTCGGATTAATGCACGAAAAAATTGGCGGCTACAGCACAGACGACATAGAATTCGTCTCCGCCTTTGATGTAGGAGAAAACAAAGTAGGAAAACCACTAAACGAAGCCATATTCCAAGACCCAAACTACGTCAATTGGGTTGAAAGCGCCTCAAACTGCACCTCACGAAAAGTAAAAGAGAGCCCCATCCTTGACGGCGTAGGCGTCTACGTTGCAAGCATGATTAACCCCATCAAACAAACAAAAACAGAAAAAGAACTAGAAAAAGAAACAATCGAAGAAATCGAAACCACCAAAACACAGGTCCTAATCAACTACCTGCCAGTAGGAAGCCAGAAAGCCACAGAATTCTGGGCAAACATCGCCCTCAAAACAGGCTGCGCCTTCATAAACTGCATGCCCGTCTTCATTGCATCCACCAAAAGCTGGCTCAAAAAGTTCGAAAACGCTGGCTTACCCATTGTGGGAGACGACGTTAAGGGCGTAATTGGAGCAACAATAACCCACAGAACATTAGCCAAACTTTGTGTTGACCGTGGAGCCGTGATAGATAGAACTTACCAGATTAACGTTGGCGGAAACACAGACTTTGCTAACATGCTTGAGCGAGAAAGGCTGGAAAGCAAAAAAATCTCCAAAACAGAAGCCGTTCAAAGCCTGATTCCAGCAAATCAGCGCCTGAATGACAAAGACATCTACATTGGACCCAGCGATTTCATTCCCTTCTTGGGCAACACCAAACTGGCTTTCATACGAATAGAGGGAAGAATGTTCGCGAACATACCCTTCAACATGGAAATCCGACTGGACGTAGACGACAAAGCCAACAGCGGCGGAGTAGCCATCGACGCAATCAGATGCGCACAACTGGCACTAGACAAGGGAGTCAGTGGTAACCTAACATACGCTTCTGCATACCTGATGAAGCATCCCCTAATCCAGATGGGCGACGAAGAAGCCAGAGAAAAACTAGACAACTGGATTTCTGAACTAGAAAAATAGCTGGAACAACAAGATTGCCCAGCAAACCCCGTCCCCTCCTTATTTCCTGCGGCATCATGCAAAAAGAAATCGAGAAACTACTCGAAGAAAAGAGGCTTGACGTGGATGTCGTCTTTTTGGATGCTGGACTCCACGTAATTTACGCTGAACTAGAAAAAGCCTTGACATCCGCCCTCGAAAAGCATGCAGACAATGCGCCAAACGGAATAATCGTTGTTTACGGCGACATGTGCCACCACGGCATCAAAAGAATCATCAAAAAATACAGCAACACAATCAAAGTTAATGCCCTAAACTGCATCGACTGCCTCCTTGGCGGACACCAGAAACTTCTAGAAATCGACCCAGACGGGAGCCACTTCTACCTCTCTCCAGGATGGATGCCATCAAACCTCAAGAAAAACAAACATTTCCG
The DNA here is from genome assembly GCA_003096255.1 of Candidatus Bathyarchaeum sp. The sequence continues at coordinate 9,543 of PIXS01000211.1, forward strand.
AGAAATCTTCGACTGGGACATTGAAGACATAAAAGAACAGTTTGAGCACCTGTCAGGAGTCATCATAATCGATTCTCTGGACAATCTAGACGAACTCCAAGAAGACATAACCGAATTCTGTGAGAACTCTGGGCTTCAGGTGAAAACAACAAAAACTGTTGGACTCGACGGACTGAAGGCTGTCATCGACGAAGCCGCAAAAAAGCTTCAGAACCAAAAACAGTCTTAGATTGTTAACGAGTGCCTGCGGTACTTGAAAAGTCCTGGAAAAATGAAATACGTGGAACCCTTTATTGCGTAACCCAGAGACTTGGCGATGTCATAGCCGTCGCTTACTCTGCTTATTGTTCTTGTGAAAACTCCAGCTTCCCGTTCATAGGAAATCCTGCCAAGCTTCGACATCAGTCTGGAAATTTTTTGGTCCTCTGACACTCCCAATTCAGGGTCGTAGGGTCCATACCCGTTACTGGACATTCTATCAGCAACATCATACAGCAAAGATATGCTGCATCCGGGAACGCTGGCTCCAATCACTGGAATCCCCAAAATTTCTCCAGTCGGAACCTTCAGGGAAAAGCGTGTCAAAAAGTTTGCTCCCATGATTCCAAACCTTCTCCCCAGCTTAAGGCTGTCTCTTGGCCTCAAAGATGGAACCGTGGCAACGACGTCTTTTCTTCTGAAGGCTTGATACATCACTTCAAAATAGTTCTCGTATTTGTCCAGTTCAGCAAACAGGTACGCGTCATCCATTTCGGTTCCTGTAGAGAAAAGGGAGTCGATGTCATGGAACACAAGTATTTTTCCCTTGGCGTGTTTGAAGCCCAAGTTCCTTCCTATTGCAGGAGTATCCCATTCACGGTACTTGATTATTCCCTTTTTCAAGAGTTCTTTTCGGTAAGCGTCGTATTCTTTAGGAGAAATCACTTTAGAGTCACGAATCTGCGGAAACTCAGCGTTTTCTCCTGCATCGGCAACCAAAAACTCGATTGCCCCACTTTTTCCAGTCTTGTCTTCGAAAACCTTCTTTGCTACTTCCCAGTTGTTAAACGTCTCTTTGAGAACGTGTCTGTCGTTCTCGTGCCGTCCTGTTGTTATGACTGAAAAGATTGGATTGGGCATAAACTTCCTATGAACCTCAATGCTTTTTATCACTTGTGCCTTAATTCGGCCTACTTAAGTTTGTTGTTGTCTTTTTTGGTACGTTATGATTGTGTTCCTATGATAAACACTACCGCAGCGGCGATTGCCATTAAGATTATTATGATCACAATGAAGCCTCCCCCGTTTGGTGTCCCGCCGTCTCCGTTACCTTCCGTGTTATCTTCTGGTGCAGGTTCACTTGTTGTCAGGTGGCAGTAGGCAGTTATTGTGGGGTCATGTTCAATCCTGTAGCCGCTGTACTCTGGGTAACCTGTTAGGTAGAAGTAGTCAGCATAGTTCATGTCCAGCAGATGGTCTTTTGCTTGTTCATACAGCTCTGGGTTCATGCTCGCCAGCACAACTGGAATGAACCTCATCAAAGACGTGTGGACAGCGAATATGGGGTTCTTTGCGAAGCCCTCTATCTTGCAGGTTCTTGTTGTGGTCTGGTATGTTTCGTAGGTTGTTTCCGTTGAGTCAAGAGTGTAATTGAAGAGCTTGTATGACTCTTTTGTTGTAAAGTCGGCGTCCATGATTTTTTCTCCATCATCAGCGTAAGCCTCTATTATATCATCGTCAACATCCACGTCTTCGTCTTGGACGTCGGCGCCTCCAGACTCAAAATGGGCTGTGTGATCAAGAATCACTGTGGCTTGGAAATTGACTGTACTCATTTTGATTCCTTGACTGTCAATGAAGTCGTAGATTGTCTCATCCGAAATCCGTGCTCCATTCATTCTATAGCATCCTGTCGAGTTGTAATGGAACGGGAAGGGAATAACCCAGAGCCACGCGAAAACCCACAATTCCCGCATCTTTCCTATCACATAATTCATGCTCAGGGTTGCTTCTCCTGTTTCAGGATCGATTCTAAGTTCGTAAGTGAAGGACAGCTCATCGTAAATCGTCAAAGCTATGGGTCGAGGGTCCTTCGATGGATTTTCTGGATCAATTGACGTTTTCCACCATAAGGCAGCTAAGTCCGTGTACTTCATGCCCCAATTCCAAACAAGCCCATCCTCTGATGACGTCAAAGGAATCACTTCGGTTTTGCTGTTCAAATCAGGCTTTGTACCATTAGCAAAAAGGTCATCCAAGTCGTAGCCCAAACTGAAGGACGCATACAACGTGTCATTCATGTCAGGCGACTGCTCAAAAATCGTATCTTCAGTTTCATTAAATGCCATAAGCATCACAAAACTTGAGGCGGTAACAACATCCTTCAATCCATCTCTGGACTTGTAATGCATCATCGTAGTTTGAATTGGAATAGTCAAAGCATTCTCTTCATCTGTAATGTTGACTAGTCCAGCGGAAAGCATCTGAAGACCAGAAACATTCGCGTAAGCAAGATTCAGGTATGCGTGCGCGTCTGCGGGTGGAGGAGTCTGACCATGAATTACGGCGTAGAGTCTAACGTAATCGAAGTAGTCTATCTCCTTCTGCCATGACTCAAGCTGAAAATCGGAAGGCGCCAACGTGTCAAGCGCCCATACAGGCAAAACATTGACGGCAATTGAGCATACAAAAACCAGCGTAACTATTTTACTCAATACTTTTTTGGACATTAACTAGCCTCTCCATTAATGCTGAGTTAGTAAATTTTGATAAAAGGCTTATGCACCAATAATCAACATGTATAATTAACTCAAAAACTGGTCGTTTGTCTGATAACCGTTCATCTATTTGCTGCCACGGTATGTCTTAGAGAAGTAACGCACATACGCCAGAGCGGAGATTGCTGAAATCCACGCAGCCGCATTCTGACAGAAAACATACCTCCACAAGAGGTCTCCACTCGTCAGGGAAGATGAAGTGGATGACAAAAGCCCTTCAAAGGCGCTTCTGAATCCGGAAGCAACGGAATCCAAGCCACCACCAACGGAAACCAAGCCTTCAGCTAATGACTGCAGAAAACCTTGCAAACCCGAAGTGCTGCGGTAAAATTCAACAGCAAAATCGGTGAACAGGTTCGGATACACCAAAACAGCCGACAAAATAATCGCCAACAAGAAAACCGTCAAGACAGTTACGGCGCTTTCAAGGGCAACTCCGCCGAAAGAGCGCCGCTGGAATACAGTTGGAGTGTCTCCTGAACTAAAGGCTGAGCCAATTTTGGCTAAAACATTTTTGATTGTTCCCATGGTGCTTGTTTTTGATTTGTGTGCTCTTCTCCTTGGGTGTCTTCGACTTTTTGAGACCTTGGTGGAGGCTCTTCTGCGGGGTCTCAGGGCTACATGTTTTGTGAGGTATGTCCAGCTTAAGACTAAGACAATTATCACTGCGAGGGGAAGAATGTGAAAGAGGGGGCTGACAAATAACTGGGATGCATCTGTTAGTCCTGAACCCATGAAAAATGAAGATCGGAAGAGACACGCTGAACCCATGAAAAATGA
>PIXS01000212.1 GCA_003096255.1 Candidatus Bathyarchaeum sp.
AACTTGGACATCTTTTGTAGCAATCACGTTGTCCCAGAAGAATTCGGCGCCTCCTGTTGTAGTTTTGACGGAAACGTCGCCGGCGACAACGACGTCATCCACCCAATGGGCTTCAACTCCCCCTGTGGTCGCCTTGAGGCTTAAAGAGTCGAAAACCACCCCAGCCTGAGTGTCCAACACAATTCCTCCGACCATTGTCTCAACATTGAGACTTGCGTTCAAGGAGGGGTCGATAAGGATGTCACAGGTTGCACTCAACGAAATCCACCTCCGCACATTCGGATCAGTAGCATCAAACTCCGAAGTAACCGTTAGAACATTGTCTACAACTACATCGTCAAAAGTCAAGTCCACCACATCATCAAAAGTGAGATCAGCCCCAGCTGAATCATAGACCTCCACCTCACCGGACACCGACACATCCAAGGTAACCAATCTGCCCGGAAGATCTTCAAAGGCTATGTTAACACCGGCGACATCTGCAGTGAAATCGAAGATTATCGTATCCACGGCTGGTCGATGCGGGACGTCAAGGGAATCGCTGACATCCACCGCGTGAATGGTTGGGTGTGGCAAGAAAGTGATAACGGCGAGGACGGCAACAACGGTTGCAACCACGATGAGCACGATCATAACGATGGCTAGAGTACTTATCGGCTTTCTCTTAGGCCTAGCCGCAGGTGGACCGACAACAGTCCCACACTTTGGGCAGAATTTTACCTCTTTGTCCAGTTCGGCTCCACACTTCGAGCAATATGGCATTACGGCACCTCTGTTTGTCATCTACCATCGGTTCGCGTATAAAAGCGATTCCATCGCTGTGTGCGCATGTCTTTTTTCTTCTCAGTAGAAGTTGCTGCGCGCGTCATCCTTACTTTTGATTCATAAACCCTATTATTCTGTGTTTACATACTAAATGTATGGCCGTCAATAGGGGAACCCGCGCGCAAACCGTTTTGGTTATTCTGGTTATTCTTGTAGTAGCCGTAGTAGGTTTGTATTGTTATTTTGAGTTCTGGAGAACAGAACCTTCTGAACCCGAGCAATTGGTTAAAATCGGAGTTGATTTGTCGGAAAGCGGAGAGTGGCAAAGCGACCCAGCAGATTCGCCGCTATACATAAGCACCGTTACTTATGTTATTTCAAACCATGGTACAGGAACAGCAGAAGGCATCCAAGCAACAATAAGCATTGATGAGGTTGTTTTCAACGAATTTTCCTTGGCTTCCTTGGCTTCTAAAGCTTCTTTCACTGAAGAGTTTTCTGTTTCAATGAATTTTGACAGCTCCAAAGAAATCTCATTAACGGCTTCCTGTGGCAACTCAACAGACACGGGCATACTCACCGTGAACGCATTTCTGGAAAGGAAATTCAACCCGGACTTGGCAAGTCTTTACATAACTCCAAGCGATTCAATAATACAACAAACGTTGGACGAAGTTGTGAACAACCCTTTGGTACCTGACTGGATACAAATCAGAGACTGGGTTGCAAACGAAATTGAATACGTAACCGACACCACCGCTCACGGCGTCTCTGAATATTGGCAATTATCTAGAGAAACCCTTTCCCTGAAAACAGGAGACTGTGAAGACTTTTCCATACTATTATGCTCTCTCTACAGGGCGATTGGATGGAAGGAAAATGAAGTCTACGTTGTCATCGGAGAGAAAGAAGGAATGTATCACGCATGGGTCAAGCTTAACGTCGACATAATAGGCTGGCAAAACATAGAGCCCCAAGCAGGAGGACTAAACACGTTGGTAGGCGATTTCCTGAGCCTCTCCGACTACACCGCAAGATACAACTTCAACGATATTTACTTCACCGCGGTATAACCTGCATGCATGCGCGAGCGGAGGCATTACCAGCGTAGAAAACCCAAACAACGTTGATGCAGCATCAAAATTTGAAATTCATAAAACAGAAAGGAGCTCTATGGCAGCAATCTAATTCACGGGATCAAAATGGTGAAGAGAACACTCTATGAAGCGGCTTGGATCCTCGGCCTAATCGCAGGAATCGTATGCATACTATTTGCCATCTTCAGCTTTCTTGGTTACATACCAGAAATCTTGGAAAAGCCCATTAACGGCCTCACAGGAATGGTAAGCGCCGGCATCCTCGGCATTCTGGGGTTCCTCATCCTAGGTGCCGCGCGAATGACAAAGGCTGGAGGCAAAAAGGCAACCACCGGCGGAATATTCCTGCTGATCTTTGGAGTTGTGGCATATTTGGTCGGGGGAGCAATAGGCGCTGCTATAGCCATTCTTACTGGCCTACTAGCCATCATTGCCAGATACGTTTAGCGCACGCACTTCGAGTCATCAATATTCAAGGTTGTGTTGCTGTTATATCACAGTCACATGCATTTAAAAGCCTACATTTCTTATTAGAACTTCGCGTGTGTGCACGTGCAACGTTTCAAATTCCACTGTTAAGGAGGTGAAGTGAGTGGCTAGATATTTGGTATTGTGGCGTCAGAATCCGGCAGCACCAAACCCGACAACCCCTGCTGAAAACTTGCAACTAAACGAGATGATGTTTGCGGCTATTGACGACCTCATGGCGAGGGGCGAGATTGAAGAGTTCGGCTTCTTCTCAGACGGACGCTCAGGATACGTAATCGGCAAAGGCGAAACAATAGATTCCTTCAGGAACGTAAGCATGTTCTTACCCTATGTTTACTCGGAGGTACACGAGATCATCCCATACAAGAAAGGCAGGGAAACCTTGATAACACTTCTGAAGACCATGATCGAACTGGCGAAGAAGTAGCTACCCGTACACTTAGTTTAGCCTTCCCTCTTTTTTTGCACACGCACTCTAAACAAACATGAATGAAAAAGGAGTTTGCGGGGAATATTTTTAACCTATGCTGTTTGGGTCGAAACATTCATAAACCCTTTCGTTGATAAAACTCAGCACTTAAAAGGGTGAGGCGTATGTCAAGGCCGTTTTACGTAAAATTCGAGATTCCTAAAGAGGTGGCAGATGCAGCCTATGAAGCCCTGCAGATAGCCAACAACACAGGCTCTGTCAGAAAAGGCACCAACGAGACAACAAAGGCTGTGGAGCGAGGACAGGCAAAACTCGTCGTAATAGCTGAAGACGTGGACCCACCTGAAGTCGTGGCTCATCTCCCCATCCT
>PIXS01000213.1 GCA_003096255.1 Candidatus Bathyarchaeum sp.
CTCTTGAAGAAGCTGCAGAAAAAGGAACAATCAAACTGTATCTACTGACTGACGCTGCCCAAAAAGCGCTGTGGCCAGTAATCAAGCCCACCTTCAAAGAGGGCGACGCCCTATACTTTTCCCACGGGTTCTCGATAGTTTACAGGGACCTTACCGGTGTGGTTCCTCCAGAAAACATTGATGTCATTCTGGTTGCACCAAAAGGTTCTGGAACTTCGGTGAGACGGAATTTTGTGGCTGGCAGTGGAATAAACAGCAGTTTTGCTGTTCATCAAAATTTCACAGGCAGAGCAGAAGACCGAGTGAAAGCCATTGGAATTGCTATTGGGTCTGGTTACCTGTTTCCAACCACCTTTGAGAAGGAGGTTTATAGTGATTTGACTGGAGAACGGGGCGTGTTGATGGGTGCCCTTGCGGGAATAATGGAAGCCCAATATAACTGCCTACGGGAGAAAGGTCATAGCCCAAGTGAAGCCTTCAACGAAACCGTGGAGGAGCTGACCCAGAGCTTAATCAGGCTTGTCGACCAGAACGGAATGGACTGGATGTACAATAACTGTAGTGAAACCGCAAGAATTGGTGCGCTCAGATGGAAGGAACGGTTCAGGGACGCTGTGAAGCCGTTGTTTGATTCCTTGTATGAGCTGGTAGCTTCAGGAGAAGAAGTGAAGATTGTTCTTGAGAAGAGCACAGAAGCAGATTACGCGAAGAAGTTGGCTGATGAGTTAGCTGCCATGGGCAATTCTGAGATGTGGAAGGCAGGCAAAACAGTGCGGTCGTTACGACCTGACAGCGAAGAATGCTGAGAAAGCCCAATTTTTGTTTGCGGGAAACATATAATCCCGCCTTTTTTCATCTTTTTTGACTTTTTAGATGATACTATTTTGGCGCGTCTATGTTTTCTATATACAATATATCAATTATCATAATATGCCATGCTGTAGAGGATGGTATTTATAGAAAATTTGTGATTCCGTTCTAGTGTAAGGTGTGGTTTAGATGAGAAGCTCCTTTGAGATAATCGCTGAAATTTTGGATACCGCAAAGAATGGCGCAAAAAAGACACGCATTATGTACTCATGCGGTCTCAGTTACAGGTTTGTTGAAAAATATTTGAATTTGTTGCTTGATACGGGGCTTCTAAGACCAGGAAACTCTTACCATACAACCGATAAGGGTATAGGATTCCTCAACAAGTATCAAACCTTAGAGCTTCTGCTAAACACCAGACAATGATTCTGAAGCCTCTGTTTTTGGTAAACCTTTTATTTGTTCCTTGAGGTGTCAGAGGTATGATAAACGAAATCTTCACAGAAGAAGAGCGCCGATTATTGGAAGCACACCTCACTAACGCCAAGGTCGACAAAACTGCTCTAGAAAAAATCCTCACCTCAATTAAGAACCAGAAAAGCCTCTTCGAGGACATTTTCCTTTACCTTCAAGTCAGAAAGACAATAACTTCCTGAAAAAACACTGTTTTCAACAATGTACCTCTATTAAGTTCCTAATATGTGGGCAGCTATGGACAGCAGATAATTTATGCAGAAAAACAGGAAAAAGCTATTTTTCAACAATGAAGTATTATTAGGCTCCTGCTATGATTGCTGGGTTGCCTGTTTTGGATGTTCATCTTGAAGCAAGGGAAGAGGTTTACTGCAGTTTAGCGTTTCATGTTAACCGTTCTTGATTTTTGTAGCTCTTTTTCCCGTTCTTATGTACTTTTGGTATGGTCATGACGAATTCAGCTCCTTTTCCTGGGGTGCCCGTTTCAGTGAATTTCCATCCATATGCTTCGCAGATTTTTTTTATGAGGTAAAGTCCGTATCCTGTGCCTTTGCCGTAGCCTTCCTTGAAGATCAGCTCTTTTTCCTTCATGGGTATGCCTACGCCATCATCTTCATAGATTAGTTTCAGACTTTGTTCATCTTCGGTGCAATGCAGTTTGATTTGTGTGACTTTTTCTCCATGTTTCATCGAGTTTTCGATCAGATTGTAGAATATTTGTCTGAGTAGGGAATCTGCTAGCACAGTCAAGTTGTTACATTCGTTTACAAATTTGATTTCGCCTAAAGATGGTAGGAACAAGAACGCTTTTTCTATATTCTTTGTCACATTTACATATGTTCGCTCTTCAGTGCCTAGCTTTTCGTATATTCTTAAGAATTCAAGAAGTTTTTCTATCTGGTAAACCGCTGATTCTATTCCCGTCAGCTGTGTTAGAGCAGAGTCAATATTGGCGATGTCTCGTTTGGCAAGATAAATGTGGTTCAGCATGACTGAAAGCTTGTTTTGGGTATCATGGCGTGTGAATTTTCCGATAACACCCAGTTTGTTATTGGTTTTTTCCAGTTTTTTTAGGGCTTCTTTCAATGTGGCTTCGGTTTTCTTGTGTTGAGTGATGTCGGTTATGGTTCCGAGGATGGCGTTTTGACCGCCGTATTTGATTGGTCTTGTCTTGAGTATTACGTCTAGTTTGGTTCCATTTTTTGTTATGAGCGTACATTCTAATGGGGGAACCTCTTCGTCGTTACGGTGTTTGGAAAAATGTGATTGTACCATCGTTACCTGTTCGGGTACAATTAGGCTATATATATCGAAGTCAGGAGAAGATAAATCCGTCAATGTATAGCCCATAACTTCTTCATACTTCTTGTTTATGTATACAATATCCCTTTCCAAGTTGATGAAAATTATGTTAGGAGATTGTTCTGCAAGCGTTCTGAATTTTTCTTCAGACTCTCTTAGCTCATCTTCTGCTTTTTTACGATCAGTGATATCAATCATTATTCCGCGTATACCCACAACTTTGTCATCATGGATAATGGGAACAGAATTTATGATCATCGGAAAAGTGCTGCCGTCTTTTCGTATTGCTTCATACTCGGTTGGTCCTGCCCAGTCTCCACGCAAAACCTGCCCCAAATTTTTTTTGGCCCTTTCATTGTCTTTGGGAGCCATGAACTGGAGAGCATGCAAGCCTTTCTCGAAATCTTGTTTGGTGTAACCGAATTTTGTGTATGTTTCTTTGTTTACGAAGGTGAGAACACCGTTGGTATCTGCTTCATAGATTGTTTCAGGAAGTAATTCGCTTAACTCTCGGAAACGTTTCTCGTTATTCCGAAGAGCTTCCTCAGCTTTCTTGCGGTCCGTGATGTCTCTTGTTATACCGACTGCACCTACAACGTTGCCGTAGGCGTCTCTGAGGAGGTTTGCAGAATACTCTATGGAAATTTCAGCCCCCTTTTGTGTAAGCACCCTGCATTCAAAGTTTTTTGTATGCCCAAATTTGTGTATTTCTTTAACTGCCTCTGCTAGTTTTCCGTGGTCGTCTTTCACGACCAGATCTCGGTAGTTTTTGCCCAGTATGTCTGCTCTGGAGGCAACCTGCATCAGCTTCAAAGTTTGTACGTTACAATCAGCGATTACTCCATGCATGTCAGTGACCAGCATTGCGTCAGGCGATGAAGCAAACATTGCCCTTATTCGTTCTTCTCTGTCCCAGATTTTCTGTTCAGCTCGTCTTTGAGCTACTGTTTGACGTATACCATAAGCTAGTTCCCCGTAAACGGTTTCAGGGTCTCCTATTTTGTTGAAGTATCTGTCTGCGCCAAGATTCAATGCCTTGATTGCTACTTCTTCCCTGCCTTTTCCAGTACACAAGATGAATGGAATATCGTTAGCGTTTTGCCTGAGTTCTTGCAAAAAATCTAAACCACTTTTTTCAGGCATCAAATAATCTGAAATAACAACATCAAACACTTCAGACGTTATCATCTGTAAAGCCTCATTGACTGAGGACGCAATCTCCACGTGGAATGAAGTTTGCTGTTCCAAGATTTGTTTTGTAATTTTCAGAAAACTGTCTTCGTCATCCACACATAACACACGAATTGCCTGATTCTCAACAGAACCTCCGTTACTTCGGAGCAATGAAGATGTCACATTTTTTTCCATCTCGCAATGCATCTCCTATGCAAAATGTAATGACATGTTCCAATACGAACACATCGAACATGTATTACACTATTCATCTATATAGAATACCCGATGGTATATAATTAAGCACGTGTCTTTTTTCTCACCCAAACTCCGTGTTATGCAAGTTTTTCACGAAAAAAGACTATTTTCAACAATCTGCTGCTATTAGGAGCCTAATATGAAGTAGCGGGTCGCCCTGGATCGTCGCCCAGTTGACGCCAGTTTCCCCAATCCCTGAACTCGTATCCGCGATCCCCTAAGCGCTGAACGTCCAAACTTAGGTTGCTCCCTCCCGGGCCTGGCCAGGTTCGCCTGGTAAGCGCAGTCAACAGCCTCCCTACGGAGGTTGCTCCATGCCCGCCAGCCTAAAGGGACGGATATTCACGGTTAGAGGACTGGGGATGCCTGACGATCTTTGGCGCCTCGCCAAGGCATTCAGCCCGTCATGTAGAGGGTTTACGGTGCAAGGGACCCCTAGCCCCCCGCCTAGACCCGCCGCCAAGAGAATTGGTAACTTCCAATGGTATAAAAGTTTATCAATGCTTAAGTACGGGGATGTCTTTTTCAGAAAGTTATTCAAAGCATTAGACCGTATTGTCA
>PIXS01000214.1 GCA_003096255.1 Candidatus Bathyarchaeum sp.
ATCCAATCTAATCCAGATAAAAAAATTAGCTGGCGCAGCTGAAGTTCCCGAAGACATACAAATAACTGCATTGGAAGGAAAAATTAGTTGCGAAAGTGCTCCTGAATTGAATGATTACCTGAGAACAGATACAAAAGTACCTGGGCAGAAAAAGGGTTTGACCGGCTTCGCGGAAATAGATGACATTTCAATCGTCTATGTTCCAAATACCTTCGGTGTAAAAAATTTGTATGATAACTTAGTGAGCCACTGTGAAACTCTGAAAGACCGTTTCGCAATTATTGATGCAGTGAAAGCAGTGCCTCCTCAAGACCAAAAAAAGCCTGGTGACACAAAATACGCAGCTCTATATTGTCCTTGGATACACGTCATAGACCCAAATACAGGGTCCAAAATACTTGTTCCCGCTGGAGGATTCATAGCCGGCATCTACGCACGCTCCGATACTGAAAGGGGCGTGCATAAAGCACCTGCTAACGAAATTGTAAAAGGTGCCGTCAGCCTAGAATTCTCAATAAGCAAAAGTGTTCAAGACGTTCTCAATCCTGAAGGCATAAATTGTATACGCGCTTTTGGCGGCAGAGGCATAAGAGTGTGGGGGGCTCGGACACTCTCTAGCGATTCTCTTTGGAAGTACGTTAACGTTCGGAGACTGTTTCTGTACTTGGAAGAATCAATTGAAGAAGGAACCCAGTGGGTTGTATTTGAGCCTAATGACGAGAAGTTGTGGGCTAGGCTAAAACAGTCAATTACGCAGTTTTTAACTAGAGTGTGGAAAGATGGAGCACTAATGGGGCGCACTCCTGAAGAGGCTTTCTTTGTGAAATGTGATCATACGACAATGACTCAGGATGATATTGATAATGGACGACTAATTGTACTAATCGGCGTTGCTCCTGTAAAACCAGCAGAATTTATGATCTTCCGTATTGCCCAATGGACGGGTGGATCTCAAGTTTCTGAATGATGAGGTATATTTAATGTCACTGAGTGAAAAAAAAGACCCTTACAGAAACTTCAGGTTCCTAATAGAAATCAATGGAATTGTTCAAGCAGGTTTCAGCGAAGCCACAATTGTTGACTCAACGAGGAATGTTATAGAATATCGAGAGGGGAATGAACCAACTCATGCAAGAAAACTGCCTGGTCTAACCAAACATGGCATTCTAACTTTAAAACGAGGCATCATGAACTCCCTGGAACTTGATACGTGGCGAAAACTTGAACAAGAAAAAATGAAAGACACTCGCAGGAACATAACCTTACTTCTGATTGATGAAAAGAGCAATCCAGTTGCACGATGGGAATTCAGAGATGCATGGCCAAGTAAGTACGACGCCCCAGACTTGACCGCTACAGGAAACGATTTGGCTATTGAAACCCTTGACGTAGCCTTTGAAACAATGGAAAGAGTCCAAACAGGAATTAAGCGTTAAAAGTGAGTATTCACCGAAGAAAATCCTTTAATAAATGGGAATATTTTATGGTGTGTTTAAGGGCTTGTAGCTCAGTTTGGCTGGAGCGTTCGGCTGATAACCGAAAGGTCGAGAGTTCAAATCTCTCCAGGCCCACCATTCATATTAACTTCACCCGATTTTTGATTGACGATAACTTCAAAGATTTTTGTGAGCGAATCAATGTTCGTTCTTATATTCGAACCATGTCTTGGATTGGAATAATACAATGGGGAGCAAAAGTGACACTTTGTTCTCGTTCCTCGACCATGGTTGCTGCGGGGACGATTCCGCCAACCATACATACTCCAAACCGGTCCATGCCCACGGGTATCCCAAGCACAGGCTTGTTGGGTTCTCCTAAAACAAGAATTCCTCCCCAGCCCTTCTTTTGCTGTTCCTCAATAATCTTCACAGTTCGCTCCCTTGCCTCAGCAGGTATCTCCCGTAGGGTAGCCAGCAACATGCCTGAACCAGTTTTCAGTATTCTTGAAATGGTAGTCATCTTCCTGTGAACAAATACGTCCAAGGGTGGTATGGTTGTCCCCTCATAAGACACTATTTCCACAAACCTGATTGGCTTTCGGTTCACCACCTGAACCAGACCACCGTGTTTGAAGAACAGAGGGATTCCAGAATGAATCAGAATACTATCTAATGTCAAGTTGCAGACCGTTAACAGCGCAAACTGCCCCTTGGGTACATATATGTCGCAGTATTCTTCTTCTTCATTCAGTAGTTTGAAATACGGCGCGGACAGAAAGCTCAGGCGCTGAAGTGCCTTCATGCGGTCACCTGTTTTGTTCTTAAGGCTTTTGTCAAGTAATGACACGTTCACGACGACTGTTCCTGAGTCTATGCTAGGGTTATAATTGGCTGAGTAAGCTAAAGATATGAATCGGGTTGTGGTGAAACCCAATCTCTGTGTGACAAGCGATCTGCTTAGTTCTTCAAGACCTGGTTGGGTTATTGTTCTGCCATTTCGGTTGTGGCCCTCCACGTAGCCTTTTGCTTCCAAAAGCTGAAGATGATATCTCACTGTTCTTTCGCTTAGAAGAAAGCCTCTTTTTCTTAACTCCCGCTTAAGCAACGTTGAACCCATAGGGTCAGCAAATTCGCTCAATATTCTCAGTATTTCGACTTCTTTTCTGGCGCTCTCGTTCTCATGTAGCATTCACCAGTTCCCCCAACTGATCAATACTTGATCGGTGGGCACAATGAAACCCAGTTTTCACGACACTCAATTTAGATCCAACCGCGTAGTTTCATCGTTTCAACCACGCGATTGACAGCAACTACGTAGGCAGCCTTCCGCATGTTTACATCATAGTTCTTAGCTGCATCTAGTACAGTGTAATATGCCGAACCCATCTTACGCGCCAAACGTTCATGCACTTCTTCCAAGCTCCAGTAGTACATAGAGGCATTCTGCACCATCTCAAAATATGAAACTGTTACACCGCCCGCATTACAGAGGAAATCAGGTATTACGTGAACATTGTTTTTATACAGAATAGCGTCTGCTTCTGGTGTTGTTGATCCGTTAGCTAACTCCGCAA
>PIXS01000215.1 GCA_003096255.1 Candidatus Bathyarchaeum sp.
AATGTGGGGCGCCAACAGGCCTACAAAGCCGATAACTCCCATCAACGAGACAATTACTGCTGCGACAAGGGACGAAAGCACCATGCCCACGCGGACATGTCTGTTCACGTTTACGCCTAGGCTGTTTGCGGTGTCTATGCCTGCGTCGATTGCGTTGTAGTTCCAGCGGTTGTAAATGAAGTATACAAGCACAGGCACACAGACTACTACGATTAACACAAGGTTGTCCCACGTTATGCGGCTAAGGTCACCGAACGTCCAGTAGACCATGGATGAGAGTTGAATTTCGTTGGCAAAGTATTGCAGTCCAGTTCGTGCAGCCCCAAAAATGGAGCCCATCACCACGCCGGACAGGACTACGGATTCTGAAGAAACTCTGGTTAATGTAGTAAGGGCGAGAATAACAAGGGTTGACATGAGGCAGAAACAAAATGCGCAGATAGTTACAGTGTACTGGTTGCTAATCACCACTGCGTCTTTGGAGTTGCTGTACATGCTGCCTGCGCCAAGAAACATTATTGAAACCGCAGCTCCGAAGGCCGCAGCTTGGCTCAAGCCGAGAGTGTAGGGTTCACTTAACGGGTTCTTGAGGACACACTGCATAACTGTGCCTGAAACTGCCAGCATAGCACCCGCAACCACAGCCACCAACACCCGCGGAAAACGGATGCTCCAAGCAATCCCGTTTTGGTTGACTATCTGCTCAAGCACCTCAGAGATAGAAAGGTTAGCCGAACCAATTGATGTTGCAACCAAAATTGCTGCAACCAAAGCAACAGCGCTCAAAGCAATGAAGGACACTTTTTTTCCAACATACTTGGAGTAATCTGGTGTAGTGTCCAGTTTGTTTTTGCCTGTTTGCTTATCTGCCATTACTGGTTGCTCCTGATGTTGAGGGCTTGCGTGCAAAAACTATCTCAGACCTTTCGTCCACAGAAACAATGTCAAGAACAATTAACCCCGACGATTCCAGATTCTCAAGGTATTCGTCTCGGTCAACTATTTTGCCACTAGAATGAGGCTTGCTGCCAATTTTCTTTCCTTTGAATTGGACAAGGTTCCAGTCCAAGACTTTTAGTGCGCCTTCTCTGGAGTTGTCTTTGAATCTGCGTAAAACCAAGTCTCCGTTAGGTTTTAGTGCCTTCTTAAGTTTTGGAATAAGCTCGGGGTCAAAGCAGCTCTGGTTGAATGACGAAAATATTGCGTCATAGCCTTCTGCGATGCTGTCGGTGTAGAAGTCCCCAGAAATTACGTGAACTCTTTGGGCGTTGTATTCGTCAATGTATCTGCAGGTTATTGGAGTTATCTGTGGACGGTCAAAAACGAACACTTCAAGCTCAGGGTTGAGGGCAGCAAAGGCAATGGAGTATAAGCCGTGTCCTCCGCCGATGTCAAGAAGTCTTCTCCAGCGGTGGATGTTCAGGTAGTTTGTAACCACTTTGACGGTGTTGAAAACCGAACCTGCTTCTGCCCATTCAGCGATGCTGACTATCCAGTCTTCGCCAAAGATTTTGTTTTTTTCTTTGATGATTGGGCCTTCCCTGAGGAGTTTTGGCAGTTGTTGCCAGAGTTTGGCGGTTTTTTTCATGTTTTCAAGAGTGTGGCTCATGTATCGTGAAGATGACCTAGCTAGGTAGTTTCGGGTTAGGGGAGCGTTACTGTATTTGTCCTCTTCTTTCTGTAACAGACCAACCTCTGTTAGGGCATCACATAACATCTGGGTCATTGCTTCGTGATATCCCATGTGCTGGGCTATTTCTTGACTGGTCATAGGAGTGGCTGTGCATTCAAACAGTCCCTCGTCCCAGGCGGTCATTATCAAATAGTGGCGCTTCATGCCTTCCATGGATTTCATTATCAGGGTAGAAAACGCCTGAGACCTAGGAAATGAAGGATTTAGTAAGTTGCTTATGTCTTTCATTGTGGTGTGTCTCTTTTTGGGTTAATTTTATTGGTTTAACAAAATGTTGGGGCTGGGCAAGTTGTTGTTGCCCAGAAAGTGGTTTTACGCATCTTTTTCCCTCAGCGTAGGCTTACAGGTCCAAAGGGGGCGTAAAGTTCTGCGAGTCCATCGTAGCATGGTGCGCCAACTAGGAAATTGTAGATTTCGTCAGCTTTTTCTACAGGGTCAATGTCTGAGAACTGGTCGGGATACAGAACGCTTCCTACGTAGTATGCGTCGGTTAGGACTACGCCATAGTTTAGGTGGTACCAGTTGTAGCCCATCACTCCGTATGTGCAGTTGTTTTTGATTGCATCCAAGTTTCCGTACACGTCTGGGTGGTCTGCAACGTCGGATTGGCAGATGCTTAAGCCGTTGTGGTCAATGAACATGACGTCGGGGTTGAGGCTAGGAATGATTTCTGCGTCTATGCTCACTACCGCAGTGGAGCCGTCAACCATCTCGTCAGTGATTACGTTCTTTGAGTTGGTTAACGTGAAGGGAGCATAGTACGCGTTGGTTGAAACTATTCCGTGTTTTCCAGCTGACGACAGCCCGCCTACATACACGGACACCTTTTCTGAGTCAGCTATGTCTGAGGTTCGGCTTTCAAGGTCGTCGATTATGTCGCTAAAGTAGTTGATGACTTCTGTAGCTCTGTCTTCCTTGTGCAGTACTTGACCGATTAAAGTAAGCCCATCATAGAATGTTTGAATTTCTTCTTCAGTGTCTAAGCCGCCGTAAACGATGCAAACAACAGGTATTCCTGTTTGCTCCTGTATCGCGTCAAAGTCTGGGCTTCTGGCATCTGAAGCGAATATTACATCAGGGTTTTGGGCTGCGATGAGTTCATTATCGCCACCATGACCTGGACCAATTACAGGCAATGAAGCGTATTCAGGGTGTGCCATCGCGTAGGGTCGTCCCGTGGGGTCTGCTTCGAACTCTTCAACTCCGCATATCAGGTCGGCGGCGTCCATGTAAGTCAGAACCCTCAAGCAACCCGAACATATTGCAACAACACGGTTGACTTCGGTGGGAACCGTCACTGTGCGACCCGCCATGTCTACGATTTCTTGGGTTTCAGGTTCCTGTCCTGCGGGCTCTGAAGGGTTTTGATTAAGTACTACTACAACTGCGGCGATTAAAACAATGGCCACAATTGCAGTTGATGCTATAGTGTGAATTTTTTTTACCATTTATTTTTCTTCCTTTGATTTTTGAATAACAAAATTAGTGAGGTTTTCCAGTTCGGACATTGTTACGTCCAGTTCTTTTCCAGCTAGTCCCTTGAGTTGAATTGCAGAGTTGAAAGGAATTTGTGCAATGACTTGTGTTTGACCCAGAGTGTTTACCATTGTAGCTGCTAGTTCTGGGTTGATTTTGTTGAGAACAAAGTAAACCGATTTGCAGGCTTCGTTGGCCATGTTGCACAGTTTTTCAGACAGTTTAAGAGACTCGTAGGACGGGTCCAAGACCATCAGAATAACGTCTACTCCGGTTGCTACGCCTCTGCCTAGGTGTTCGATTCCTGCTTCTGTGTCAATGATTGCTACGTCTTGGGGTGCCAGTTTTAGGTGGTATACAAAGTCTCGGGAGAGGCCGCCCATGGGGCAGGCGCATCCTTCGCCAAAGTGTTGTACTTTTCCGATTTGCATAAGGTACAGGTTGCCTTTTTTTGAAACACAGTCGATGGGTATTTGGTCTATTGTGCATTCTTCGTCGAAAACCGCTTTTCGTTCTCCTCGGGAAAACGCGGACATCATGTTGGTCATTATTGTTTTTTTTCCGCCAAGCTGGTCCA
>PIXS01000216.1 GCA_003096255.1 Candidatus Bathyarchaeum sp.
AAATTCTAAAAGAACAGATGATAGCTTACTTCTCTATGGAAATTGGGTTGATTAATGATGTCCCCACATACAGTGGTGGTTTAGGTATTCTTGCTGGCGACACTATAAGATCAAGTGCAGATTTAAAACTTCCATTAGTCGCTGTTACATTGATCAGTAAAAAGGGATACTTCAAACAAGAAATAACTAATAATGGATGGCAGGTTGAACATTCGCAAGAGTGGGATCCATCAAAATTTATGAAAATGCTTCCTTCAGAAGTATCGGTGCGAATTCAAAATCGGGATGTCCGGGTTAAAGCTTGGCTTTACGAAGTGAAGAGTTTAACAGGTGGGTTGATTCCTGTTCTTTTTCTTGATACTGACGTGGACGGAAACAGCCCAGAAGATCGAACGATCACCTTCCACTTGTATGGAGGAGATGAAAAATACAGATTAAAACAAGAGATTGTTCTTGGAATTGGCGGTGTAAGAATACTAGATGCTTTAGGGTTCAAAGTCCGAAGATACCATATGAATGAGGGACATTCTGCTTTCTTGGCTCTAGAATTGTTGAGAAAATATAAAATGAATGTTAAAAAAGTTCAGGATATGTGCATTTTCACTACACACACTCCTGTCGAAGCTGGATTTGACAAGTTCTCTTATGAGATTGTGGAGGAAATCATGGGAGACTTTGTTCCTTTAGAAAATTTAAAGAATATCGGCGGTTCGGATCGATTAAATATGACTCGACTTGCTTTAAACTTAAGCCAATTTGTTAATGGTGTAGCTAAGCAACATAGAGATTCGTCAATAGAAATGTTTCCCGGTTATGCAATTAACGCGATAACAAACGGAATTCACTCGTATACTTGGACTCATGAAAGTTTCAAGAGACTATATGATTTGTATCTGCCGGGATGGGCAAATGAGCCTTGGTTGCTTGCACGAACTGAAGCAATACCGAATGAAGAAATCTGGGACGCCCATAGTGAAGCAAAAAGTGGATTGATCAGTTATATTAACGAAAAAACTGATGTTGATATGCGCAATGATGTATTAACTATAGGCTTTGCTCGAAGAGCAACAGCTTATAAAAGAGCAACTTTGATCTTCTCAGACTTGGAGAAGCTAAAAAAAGTCAATCGAAAAGGCAAGATACAATTAGTCTTTGCAGGAAAAGCGCATCCCAAGGACCTTGCTGGCAAGAGGATAATCCAAGAGATCTTTGATCACATTAGAAAACTCAAAAACGAAATCAAAATCGTTTATCTTGAAGATTATAATATTGAGCTTGCAGGAAAGTTAACCTCTGGGGTAGATCTTTTGCTGAATACGCCGTTGCCACCATTTGAGGCTTCTGGAACCAGTGGGATGAAGGCAGCTCACAATGGTGTGATCAACTTTAGTGTTTTGGATGGCTGGTGGGTTGAAGGTTGGATTGAAGATGTAACAGGATGGGCTATCGGTCCACATCCCAGAGAGTTCCTTTTAGATAAGGAACGGGAAATCCGGGAATTGGACGACATGTACAACAAACTGGAATATGTTATTCTTCCGTTGTTCTATCATAGGAGAGATGAGTGGATAGGGAAAATGAAGAATTCTATAGGAAATCTTGCTTACTACTTTAACAGTCATCGAATGATGCTCCGATACGTAATGGAGGCTTACTTGTAACTTTATCTTTGGGTTTGGGATTACATTTTTATCCAAAAAAAGTGGAGGGTTTGCGGGTGATATCTCCACTCTGGCAGGGGTTCAAATCCCCACCGGTCCACTTGATAGTTTTATCAGTATCTGAAAATTGATTAAGTAGCTATATTTTGAGTTTTGTACCCATTCTTAAGGATTTAAAGCTTTTATAGCTTTTCTCAAAGCGTTTTCACAAAATTAACTGAGATTTAATCCTATTTGTTTTGCTTTTTTAGAATTGAGCCCACCAACTAGAATCACCCAATTCAGGTAAGTCCGAAAATCCCCAGCAAGCACCAAAGAAGGCTCTACATAACAGTGGAGACTGCATTCTTGGCATTTCTGTGTTTCTTTCCAGTCAAATCCAGAGATTGCAGCTTTAATGCTAGTTTCAAAAACAGAAACGCTACTTCCATATTCATTACGAACATAACAGGGCAGAACCAAACATCCCTCTGGACTAACATTAACTGATGCCCAAGGTTTACAAGTCCAGTTTTTCTCTTTAGCAAAGACTTTAAAATAGCTTATTGAATTTATAAGAGGATACCCATTTTTCTTCATCTCAACAAGTTTTTCAGCTAACTCTTTGATTTCGTGACTAGCAGGTGCAGACGCCTTGGCGTTGCAGTACTCATGTGCTATAGCCACAGAGATTCCTATATCCAATTCATTTGCCAACTTCACCAAATCTTCAATCTCATGGATATTCTCAGCCATTATCGTTGTGTTGATTGTCACAGGAACTTTATCTTTGCATGCCCTTATGCCTCTTACAGCTTTTCTAAAACAACCACTAACGCCTCTAATCGCGTCATGAGTTTTTTCTAGGCCATCTAACGAAACATAGACGGCACCGTTTATGTTTGTGGCTATCTCGTCTATTTTGGATTCGAGGAGAGTGCCATTCGTGACTAGGCTTGTGTGCAACGGCAGAGATCTAGAAAAGGCAAGAATTTCCGCCAAATCCTTTCTCAAGAGCGGTTCTCCGCCTTCAAAAGCGATTGCGCAAACGCCTGAGTCATAAATTTGCCTAAGAATTGCTTTTTCTTGCTCTATACTAGAATCTTGGCTGGATCTTGTCCAGAAGGGGCACATCTTGCATCGAAGATTGCAGTTGTAGGTTATCTTGTGTCCACAAAACAGCGGGACCTTTCTTCGAAAAAAGTTTAAGAATATCCCACGATAGATCCTCAGTCCCAGCCATAACGTTTCTTGATAGCCGCCGTTGTTTTTTTCTTCACCGAAATAGTTAGAAAACTGCGCCATCCCCCAAGATCACTTAACTATGCATTTACAACCACGGTAATAAAAAAGGGGTTGTTATTTGGGTATTATCTTTTTGAGTTTTTCTTTAGGCTTGGGCTTGAGCTTGGGAAGTTTTATTTCAAGGATACCTTCAGCCATGCTTGCTGACACTTTTTCTGTATCTATTCCTTCTCCTAACCCTATTCGTCTGCGAAATGTTGAGAAAGCCCTTTCTCTATGCAAATAGGTTTTTCCCCTTTCCTCCTTCTCTGTTTCAGATCTAGCAGTTAGTGACACCTCGTTTGTCCCAACCTCGATCAGAACGTTTTCCTTTTTCAACCCTGGAAGTTCTGCTTTCACGACATACTCGCTACCAGAGTCGATAACATCAACATAAGGTATTCGGGTCGGTAGCTCATATTCAATAGGCCACTCAAATCCCCTAAAGGGATCCCACATGTAACCTCCGAACTCTTCTAATAACCTGTTAACAATTGGAAACCAACTCGGCTCAGGTTCTTTGATGGCAAGCACAGGCTTCTTTTCCTTCTTAATAGCACGTGCCTTTTTTTTCTTTTCGACCATCTCTACACCTCAATAATTCTATATGCAGAATGCATTTTATATTATTATCTCGAGCTAGTTAGCCCCGCTAATAGTTGAGATTACCATATAAAGACTTAAAAAAAGAGCAAGCTAAGATTTAATGTAAAAAAATGGAGTATGAGGGAAATCATAGAATAGTGGTGTACGCCTAGACAGGACGGAGATATATGTGAAGTTGTCCTATTGAAACCTTAATCTCTATTCCATTAGGTGTGCAACAAGCGGCTCCCTTTTCCAAAGCTGAAACAGCTAACGTATTTAGCATACCCTTTGGCGAACCAAGTATCTCTTTAGCAGCTTACTTAGTTAAGTCTACAATAAGATGAGTAACCTTCCACTCGTCAGTGTCAATAATGACATCTCTTACTTCTCCAATCTTTTGGTTATCCACAATAACATCCTTATATTTTAACTCACTAAACTTGCTCATTTCTTTTCTCTACTAAATAATTGCAAATTGCATCGCTATTAGTTTTTGGGTTTAAGTAAAAAGTCTACAAAAAAAGGAAATATTAGTTGTTTACTCAGCTTTGACTTCTTTTAAGTTTTTGAATTCAAGAAGAGATTTGTTAAGGGTTATTACATCACCAACTTCCTTAACGGCAGTAATTGGCAAAGAAACTTTTAAAGACCCAAACCTAGGCTTCTTAAAATTAAGTTCTTTTGTAGCCTCTTTGGTTAATTCCACATCTAAATGGGTTATTTGCCAAGTAGCCGTATCCGTATGAGTTCCATCTACTTCTCCAAGAGTGAAAGCATCGGCAGTAATCACTTTCATTCCATTCATGTTACCAACTTTCAAGATTGGAACACCTGATACTAGGTTGGTTAAACAAATATTTTAGCTTTTAACGACTATGATAATTGAAACACACGGGAAATGTTTGCATAAGTGACCGAATAAAGACAAATAGCGCCGTTTTTAATTTTAGTATATTAACTTTTTATTATCCCCTTTTTTATTAAGCCTCGATTTTTGGATTTCGTTTTTACTTTAAAAAAAACTTGGCGGGAGGATCTCTTAATAGATGTACAATATGAGCTTAAAGAATAGATAATCAGTTATTTTGCATATAGCCGTCAAATAAGATGAAAATAGTGCCCTTATTAGGCAACAATTAAAGGTTAATTGCGAATACATCATGAAACCGATATATAGCCATCGAGCCTATAACTCTGAATAGTGATCAATTATGCCAAAATGTCCAAATTGCACAGCGCACATGCAAGAACCAAATAAAGAATGGGAGTTTGGGCTATTCAAAGTTAAAATGTACAAATGTACTAAATGTGGAAACCAATTTAGAGAACATTTCAGGGAAAATACATTGAAATTTGTGTTGAGTGCACATAATGGTGGTCTGGGAAAGATAAGAGTGATAAAAGAAACATTAGACAGACATAAGACCTATCAATGACTCTTCTCTCTCACGTGAGCTATTTTTTGTTTTTTAGGGTTGAAATCCTATTTGGTTATCTCATCGTTTGCGATTATAATGCTTATTTTCTTGATCTTTATTTTGATATGGGCTCCAGGCTTGGCAAAAAGGATCGTTGCACAATATAAAGAGATCGAACTAAACTATTATGTAGAAAGCAAGTACATTTGTTTGAACGCATTTCAACTTTCCTATTATACACTATGACTTTTTTATTTGTTACCTCTATGTTTTTGATCACTAAAGGCGAAAATTATCTCCTAATACTTGAAGAAAATTCCAATTTGGTGCACAATTAGGCTCAGAGCTAAACCTAAGAAAAGC
>PIXS01000217.1 GCA_003096255.1 Candidatus Bathyarchaeum sp.
AGAGCCTTTAATCGGGTAACGGTAATCCATTATTCCCGCGTTTATCAACACGTCACGGAACCAGTCCCCGAACTGCGCACTATACTTCTGTCTTTTCACAGGCAAACCTTGCACCTTCAAATGTATTGCTGTATATGCGTGACTCTAATTAAAAAATGATAGATATATGGCTATTGTGCAGGAAGTTTGTCTGCTGCCCATGGAATGTTCAGTTCTTCCAGTTTGCTCTTTTTGGGAACGCCCTTTTCTGTCCAGCCCATCATTTCGTAGTAGAGAAGTTTTGCTTTCTGTAGGTCTTCAGGGTTCACGGAGGTTTTGTTTAGGGCGCCTGATGTTTTGGGCTTGAAGAACCGTGGAGGAAGCCAGTCGTCTTTTTCTGTGAAGCCTTCCCTTATGTTGAAGATTCTTGCTAGAGTGTTGCCTCGTTCCACTACCTTCATCAGCTCAAAGGCTGTGGTGTTCCATCCAGTCATTGAACGGACAATGTCAACCTTCTGTGTGACTGTCCATGGCGGAAACAGGCACATCACCAGAAAGTTGTTGAGGGTACGCCAGTCACCAACATACTTGAACAGTCGCACCTTTTTGGGTCCAAAATCTTCAACTGGCACAGGCTCCAACACTCCAAGGCTGTGATACCGTTTTGGAAGCTGAGGATACAGGAAAGTGTCATGAATGTTGTGAACGTGGTCTGCGCCTGTCGGAGACACAGCGTAGCCCAGAGCCTCAGCCCGTTTCAGTCTGGGGTCATGCATGGGAACTTCCTGTCCCTTAACGTGAACCGCAAACTCTTCTGCACCGTTTCCGATTTTTTCGGCAGCACGTTTTGTTCCTTCAGCCAGTAATGCGCCTAAGCCTTGTTTTTCTCCGATCAGCTCAACCATTTTGACCATTGATTCTGCGTTTCCGAAACTCAGGTCCATGCCGCCTGTGTCTTCTGTTGTGAGTAAGCCATGCTCGAAGCATTCCATGGCAAAACCGATCGTGACTCCTGTGCTTATGGTATCTATAGAATATCTTTGGCACAGCTCGTTGGCTTTACACACTGCCTTGAGGTCGGATACTCCACAGTTTGACCCCAAAGAAGCCAACGTCTCATATTCAGGTCCCCCATACTCTGGGTCCACATTCCACGGAGCCTCCACCTTGACCTCTTTTTTGCAGGCAATAGCACAGGCGAAACAGGTTCCCATGCCCACTCCCACCTCCTCTTTAACAGCCCGAGCATCAATCTTGTCCACTTCTGGGAAGTCGCCGTCCTTGAAGTTGCGAATTGGAAGGTTTCCTGTTGCTTCCATGGCATCCATGCCGTCTCCTGTTCCGTAGGTGTGCAGGCTGTACGCAAGGTTTTTCACGTTCTGTGCCATCCACGTGGCAAGTTTTCCAAGGCGCTTCGGTTTGCTAACAGGGACTTTTTTGGTTCCTTTGACTGCGACGGCTTTCAGGTTTTTTGAGCCCATGACTGCTC
The DNA here is from genome assembly GCA_003096255.1 of Candidatus Bathyarchaeum sp. The sequence continues at coordinate 1,469 of PIXS01000217.1, forward strand.
CCATGCCGCATCTGCCTGCCACATGGTTCATGTCATTAACTACAGAAGCGTAACGAACCAGCTTTTCGCCTCCCGGACCAATCTGAGCCAGCCGCACTCTCTTGTTGTCTAATTCGTTTTGAATTGTTTCCTGAGACTCTCTGATTTCAAGTCCCCACAGGCTGGAAGCGTCCCTGAGTTCCACTTTTTGGTCATTAATCCACAGGTACACAGGACTTGACGCTTTTCCCTCAACAATGATGGCGTCGAAGCCTGCCCGTTTTAGTTCTGCGCCCCAGAATCCTCCTGCTTCTGCTTCTCCGTATGCGCCTGTGAGGGGAGATTTGGCGCCTACGCTGTTTCGTCCGCTGCCACTGAAGGGCGCTCCTGTTACTGGTCCACATGCAAAAATCAGTTTATTTTCTGGTCCAAGAGGGTCGATTTTTGGTTCCAGTTCCTTGAGGAGAATGTAGGAGATTACTCCTCTGCCTCCGAAATGGCGGCGGTAGAATGTTTCTTCAATGGTTTCAGTTGATGTTGTTTCATTGTTTAGGTTTACTCGTAAGATTTTGCCTGTAAAACCGTCAGTCATTTTGATTCCATCTTTGGTTTTCTCGGCAAGCCTATTAAATTCTTACATTTCAGCCAAAAACTTGCCTTCCCTGTTGCACGTGCAGTTGTCATTGTTTAGATAGGTTTATATCATCGCCTCTGAGTTGTTGTGGGAAATGCGGTGGAATAATCGTGGAAAAATTAGTCCTGAGCATTCTAGCGTTAGCAGTGAGCCTACTGATTCTTTACTGGGGCTCAAAACGAATAGTTAGAGGAGCCTCTGGACTATCTTCCTGCCTGAACATCAGCAAAGTCGTTGTAGGAACCGTGTTTGTAGCCTTCGTAACAGCCTTACCTGAACTCCTAAGTTCACTGTTTGCTGTTGGCTTAGGCTCATCGCACCTAGCTTTCGGAAACATAATCGGCTCAAACATCTACAACATCCCCCTCATCATAGGAATCTGCGGCTTAGTAGGCGGAGGACTCAAAATAAAGAACTCAGCCATAAACAAAGAATGTCTCTTCATGATTGGCTTAAGCGTCTTGATGATTGTTCTGTTGGCCGTAACGCGCATGGTTAGCTGGTGGATGGGCGCAATCTTTGTTTCATTCTACCCAATATTCATCTACTACTCCATACGCAACGGAACCTGCAGCGCCGAAGAATGCACAGGACCTAAACCCAGCAAAAAACGCATAAGCTTGGACATACTGCTGGGCAGCGGCGCCCTAGTAGTCGCCACATTCATGCTAGTAAATAGCGCACTCACAATATCCACAATTTTTGCTTTAGACCAGTTCTATGTTGGACTCACAATAGTTGCCCTTGGCTGCGTTGTTCCTGAAGTTGCTGTGTCTGTTGCGGCAACCCTTGCAGGCGAACAGGACATAACAATCGGTAACGTAATTGGCGACAACATGCTGACCCTTACTCTCGTGTTTGGGCTTGTAGGATTAACTTCCCAATTCAGTGTCTCTTTATCTGAAGTTTTGTATACTGCACCCTTCATGGTTATTGCAGCGTTGATGCTGTTTACAATGTACAAGCTGGGTCACAA
>PIXS01000218.1 GCA_003096255.1 Candidatus Bathyarchaeum sp.
AGTCTTCCATTAGAACCGCTTCTGTTATATTCGTAGAATTAACTCAAAACCATTTATTGTTTACGCAAAAAATGCTTAAGTTTGCAAAAACACTCTTTATGAACCAACATAAATAGTCAGAACCTGCTAGAGCCTTGATTTCGTAATATGATGTGGTGTGTGTTTGTCCAAAAAAAGCAAAAAACTCCCTTTTGTTTCAGTTGTAATCGTTAACTTTAACGGACAAGACTATCTGAAGCAGTGTTTGGACACTCTACTAAATACATCATACGCCAGTTTTGAAGTAGTAATCGTGGACAATGCTTCCACTGACCAAAGCTTAACAGAAATACAATCCTTTGTTTCAGACCCCCGCGTAAAAGTTGTGAAAAACCAACAAAACGCAGGTCACGCCAAAGGCTGCAACATTGGCGCACAGGTTGCCACTGGAGAATACCTTGTTTTTTTGGACAGCGACATCGAATTTGAAGAAAAAAACTGGCTTTCTGAACTGGTAAAAGTCGTGGAAAATGACAACACCATTGGGATAGCTCAGGCAAAAATTGTGCTAGCCCAAAACAAACAGAAATTAGAATACCTTTGCTTGAATGTTGACGCCTTAGGGTCATGGTCTGCGACTTATGGCTTTGACCAAAACATGTTTGAAACAAATTTTGAGTTAATGGCTGCGTCTTCGGGTTGTTGTATTGTTAGAAAACATGTTTTTGACCAAATCGGAGGCTTTGACGCTGACTACTTCATCTACGACGACGACACCGACCTTTCCTTTCGGGCACGGCTACTGGGTTACCGTGTGATGTTTGTTTCTTCTTCTGTGGTAGTTCACCGCGGCGGAGTCTTACGGGGCGTAAGCGGACGACTGCTGTTTCATTCGTCTAAAAACAGGTTTTACACACTGCTCAAAAACTATGAACTCAGAAACCTTTGGTGGAGATTTTCTCTGTTGAGCTTTTTCACGTTAATGGTTTCTGCGACCTTTTTTGTTACCCAAAAACACGAAGAAGCAAAAGCCTCCCTCAGAGGCGTAATTAACCCCCTTGTAGATTTGCCAAAAATATGGAAAAAAAGGTTAAAGATACAACGTAAGCGCCGTGTCCAAGACTCAGAACTTGTTGAGGCTGGTTTTGTACGCAACGATTTTCAGGGTACATTGGATGATTTGAAGTTGAAACTTAAACACATGCACTAATCTGTTTGTTATTAGTTGCTGGGTACGATTAAACCATCTTCTATCTGGATTTGTCGCTCAGCATAATCTGCAATGTCTGCCTCGTGGGTTATTACAATAATCGTGGTTTTTGTTTCTTCATGGAACTTTTTGAGCAAATCCATAACCTGCTTTCCAGTTGCCGAATCCAAGTCCCCTGTTGGTTCATCCGCAAATATTACCGCAGGACGGTTTGTCAGTGCTCGGGCAATTGCTACACGTTGCATTTGTCCTCCGCTCAATGTTGCTGGAAACTGTTTAGCTTGCTTGTCTAACCCAACGCCTTTCAACAGGTTTTCTATTCGTTCTTTGAGGTCTTTGCTTAGCCCTGCCAAGTCTGCGGGTAATGCTATGTTTTCTTGTGTGCTAAAATGGGGCAACAATGCATAACTTTGGAAGATGAATCCCATCTCTAAAAGTCTGGCTTTGGCTTTTGTTGAGTCATCCATTTTGTGCAAGTTATCTTTACGAAACAGCACCACACCGTAGTCTGGTGAGTCAAGACCCGCCATACAGTTCAGAAGAGTTGTTTTTCCCGCACCAGAGTTTCCAACAATTGCCAAAAATTCACCCTCTTTAACGTCTATGTCCACTCCTCTTAGAGCATAGACTGTTGTTCGTCCAAGGTTGTAGTTTTTGGTTAATCCCCGCACTGTGATTATGTTGTCTTCTGCGATGTTTGTTACTTCAACATCTTTTGTGTTAAACAACTGCTTGTTGAACCCAAAATACGGAATATCCGCCCCGAAAAAGTCTGACCACATTTTCATCAATTCTGCTTCAACAAAAAGGTCAGTGCTCAGTTCTGCAATTGGTAACAAAGCGTTCTTGAAAGCTTCTTTAGATTCCACCTTTCGTATGCCGTTTTTGCGTTCATCTAAATAGTCTCGCAGACAAATTTGACACTGCTGCAACTTGCTGTGCACATCCGAAAGCAAACTCTTTCCATACTCGATTTCTGTTGCCATCTCTGCTAATCCCGCGTTGAACTCTGTGGAATCGTTCCTGAAACGGTACGCAGTAAGCGCAACACGTGGAACTTCAAATAGCCCAAAAATTCTGGAAATCAAATTATCGATATCCTGTAAGGCACTAAGTTTTGCTGCCAAAATTCTGAAAAACAGCTCCAACTTCTTTTGCAACTTAACATTTGTTGTTTTATAGTGAGTGCCCTGAACCCCAGCCTGCAGACGTTCAAGCACTTTGTCTAACTCTTTTAGCCGATTGATTGTAGGCTTCAAAAAGATTGCAAAAAAGTTTGCCATAATCAGTTTGTCAACAAGTTCTGTCACCTTTACTTGGTTTTGGCTGTTAGTTCCCCCAAAAACTGGAGAATCAAACCCAGACAAGAAAAAGCGGTACTGATTAGCTTCCACTAAATCCCATATCGCCACGTAGCTTTTGTTCTGGATTTCGCGGTAGCTGGCTGGCAGTTCTTTGATTATCTTTTTTAGCTGTAACTCAAACAGCTTCACCAGATTCGGGTCCACTTCTTTGATGAACTCTTTCACTATCTTTGATGTCTCTCGCAGTTCTTGGTCATTTTTTAGTTGACGTTGCAGCTTTGCCTCATTTTCCGCATAATATCTTTTGAACCGCCTGTAGACGCTCCCTGTTTCAATCTTTAAGAGCTTTGGGTCTAGTTCTGCGTCTTTTTGTCCTGACAACACAATAAACGAGTTAAGTTCTTGACTGGACATTGCTTTGCCAGAAACGTGCAGAATCTTTCGGCAGTCAGAAACAAGCTTCTTTTGCAACGAAGCGTTAACTTCCCGCAACGATTTATCGATTAAGCCTGCTGCGTAAACTTTCATTAGGCTTCCTCCTGTGAAGTGAACGGTCCTTGTTCAACTCTGGAAATTTTTCCATCCGACATGTGCACAATGTAGTCGCATTGCTCAGCAATCCACCTGTTGTGGGTGACCAAAACAAGGGTCTGGTTGTTCATTTTGTTGATTCGACGAAACAGGTTCATGACATCAGCACTTGTTGTTGAATCCAAATCGCCTGTAGGCTCGTCGCCAAGGATGATTGCTGGTTCAGTGATTAGTGCCCGGGCTACGGCTACTCTTTGTTGTTGTCCTCCAGAAAGTTCAGAAGGCAGATGGTAGAGTCTGTCGCCCATTCCCAGTTCTCTTAGAATCATTTTTGCCTGTTCTCTGGCTACGCCTGAGTTGATTCCCTTGAGGAGAAGCGGTGTTTCCACGTTTTCTACAGCGGACAAGAACGGAAACAGGTTGAACAACTGGAAGATGAATCCGATATTGTCTCTGCGAAAGTTGGTCATCTGACCATCAGAGAGGGTTGCTGTGTCGATGTTGTTGATTACAATTTTTCCTTGTGAACGGCGGTCTAGGTGCCCAATCATGTTGAGCAAAGTTGTTTTTCCACATCCAGATGGTCCCATTATCGCCATCATGTCTCCTTTTTTCACATTGAGGTCTAAGCCTCGTATGGCGTGGACTTCGTTTGATTTTCCTTCACTGTACCGTTTGTGCAGTTCAGAGATTACCAATATTTCTTCGTTTATTGCCTCGTTTTCGTTTTGTTTACTTGTTACTGATTCCAAACTTTTCTCCTCCTTTAACCTACATACCTCAAAGCTTCTGCTGGCGGAATTCTAGACGCAAACAACCCTGGAATTGCACCTGCGACTAAAGCAATCAACGTGATAAAGCCTAGATACACGCCAAGGTCTGTCCAAGGAATTATCAAAGCGGCAGATTGCATATTCGCAAAGCCGACGCTGATCACCAATCCGTTAACTATTCCAATTATCAGCCCGATTACGCCTAACACAACCAGTTCCAGAAGCACTGAAATCATTACTTGGGTTCGTGGGAAGCCGATTGCTCTCATCATGCCGATTTCACGTTTTCGTTCTGAAACGTTGCGAACCGAGATTACTGCCATACCGACTGCGCCAATTACCAGACCAAATGTGACATAGATTTGCAGGAACGAAACCACTCGTTCGGTCATCTCAAGGGTTGATTCTATCTTTGAATACAGGACTGTTGTGCTTGCTACGAAGAAGTTGTCTTCAGCTAAGAGTCTGTAACCATCATCGTTTGTGTTGGTGAATTCTTCGATTGCCTGCGCGATTGAATCAAGTTCTGGCGCGTCTATTTCATATGATGTTTTAATCAGGAAATAGTCATACTGGTCAGGTGCACGGGATGTTGAGGTTTCGCCGTTTGCTTCTGCCAAGAAATTGGTTTGGTTTGCCCAGTGCTCGTTGAGGTATACTTTTCCTATCATGTCCATGAAGTCAAAGTCTCCGTCCGCAAACAGTCCACCAATGCTAAAGGAAGACAACGGGAATCCGCCTGCACGTTCAGAGTCTAACCGACCTGCCACTGTGAATGCTTGGTAAACAGGTGCGCCATACTCGGTTGTGTTCATTGGTATCCAAATCTGCAAACCCAACGGAAGAATAAAGGAGTCCGTGAACACAACAGGATTTTTGATAACTTCTCCATATTCATCCCGCAACATTGCAACGTCTTCTAGTTCGTCACCGGAGTATCCGCCCAAATTAGACAGGTCAACATCCGTAAGGTCGCGGTCTTCTGACATGAGCGCATCCAGCGAAACATTGTATGCCGCCATCGTGTATGTTGGGTCAAAGAACAGGTCCCACGACTCTTTTGACAGCTTTAGCAGTTCTTCATCTGCTACGTCTGTGTCTTCGGGTTTTGTAACTCCGTCTGGGAAGCTACTCAGGTAAAAGGCGTATCTCCAATCAGAGTCTGAGGCATCTGTTGCGTTTCCTCGTATTTGTTCTGAGGTTATTTCACCATATCCAATTGGTAAAAGACCAGTTGAAGCATCAAAGTCTGGCAAATATGGGTTCTTTAGGGCTACAAATTTTGTGTAATCCGTAGTTGGGCTGTATGTCTTGAAGGGGATAATGTCGGTTATGTGGTTGTCTAGTTTGTAGATTTCTTCCAGATACGACGTGTCTGCTAGTTGCATCTCTGGCTTGTTTAACGAAATAATCAAGTCTATTCCTTTGGATGACTCCTCTGTTTCAACAACAGAACTAAGGTTTGTAGGCACCAACACTGCAACGGTAACGTTCAAGGTCATTATTACCGCAAAGATGGCGAAGGTTAACGTGGAACGTGATTTATGGGACGAAATCAATGCTGGGGCTATTTGTCCTACGCCTTTTAGTCCCCTGATTTTTACGAGCATACCTCTTAGTGCGTTCATTACTGGCGGCAAGTTCACTGCCACTAGCAACACTGAGCCAACAATGATTTCGGTAACGCCGATTATCAAAATGTCTGTGGACAAACCTGTAATGTCTGTAATCCACTCGCCCATTGCTACAACAAACAAAACAACAGGTGCAAGATAAAGAGCAAATGCAGTGATGTTTAATGCTTTTGTGCGGCTGATGAACCGTGAAAGAACCATTCCTATACCGGGGAACAAAAGTCCTGCTCCGATTAGGATGTTTCTCCATTCGTCGATTGTGTCCCATCCTTCAGTTAGCCAGATTGCTTGGCTGCTTTCATCAACTACTCCGTTAATTAGCAGAGCAAGAGCGCCCCCGACCATGAGCAATATTCCAAAGGCAACTAGGTTGCGCCCAGACTTCTTTTCAAAGGTGGTTTTTATTCCTCTAAGTGCGTCTACGATGTTTACTCGGGATGCTCTTAGGGCGGGTATTATGCCTGTTATGATTCCTAGCATTACTCCGACTATTACTGCCAAGATTACAACTACTTCAGACACAACAGGTTGGACGCTAAGGCTTCCGGTACCAAACAA
>PIXS01000219.1 GCA_003096255.1 Candidatus Bathyarchaeum sp.
GACGTTAAGCTTGCGTTAGGTAAAGAATGGCTTTTAACCAATGGCTTGGGCGGATACTCTTCTTCGACAGTTCTGGGAGTCAACACCAGAAAGTATCATGGTCTTCTTGTTGCAGCCCTTAATCCGCCCATAAACCGCTGGATTCTGTTAACAAAACTTGATGAAGAACTGAAGATTGGAACACAAACTTATGCCCTCGGAGCAAACGAGTTCCATGACGTTATGCACCCTACAGGCTACCGTTATCTCTCCAGTTTCGTTCTAGACCCCCTGCCCACCTACACGTATGAAGTGGAGGGCGTTACGTTCCAGAAAACCGTTTTTATGCCTTACATGAAAAACGCAACAGCAGTAATCTACGAGGTTTCTAATCCCCTAGAAAAAAAATTGTCTATCGCTGTCTCGCCGCTAGTCAATTCACGGCACATCTACAGCATGACCGACAAGAATGCCCTGAAGTGGAACTTCATCCAGAAACATCTCGGAGACGCTGTGCTGATTGAGACCTCAGATTCCCTTTCATCCCTGATTCTTGCACCCAGCCAAGACGGCTCCTTTGTTGAAGAAAGCTGGTGGGTCGAAAAACTGTTTTTCAGATGCGACGCCGCCAGAAAAGAGAGCAGTGTCGACGACCAGTTTAGGCCCGGATTTTTTAGCTTTTCTGTAGGTCCCAAAGAAACTAAACGGTTTCATGTTCTTGCTGTGGCTGGAAGAACGGGTGACGAAGCCGAGAGCCTTTTTTCGTCTTTTGGCAAAACAACAGAAGCCCTTGATCAGTTAATTCGTGAGGAGTTGGAGCGGCGCAAAGGGTTGGTGGCGCGGTTTAAGGCGCGCTACGGTGGCTTGGTAGTGGCTGATTGGTTGAAGTGGCTTGTTCATGCTGTGGATTCGTTTATTGTTTATCGGGCTTCGACCAGAAGGAAGTCTGTGATTGCCGGTTATCATTGGTTTGATGATTGGGGACGGGATTCGTTGATTTCGTTGCCTGGGTTGACCCTTGTAACTGGACGGTTCAGGGATGCTCAGGAGATTCTGTTGACTTTTGAGCGGTACTGCGATAAGGGCATTATTCCGAACCGTTTCTCGGACAAGGCTGGAGACATCCCCCTCTACAACACCGTAGACGCCACCCTCTGGTTCTTCAATGCAGTTCTTCAGTACCTCAAGTACACTGGCGACTACATGTTTGTTCAGGAAAAACTGTGGACAACCATGAAACAAATCATCGAATACCACATTCAGGGAACAATCTTTGGCATCCACATGGACGACGACGGCTTGATTAAGCATGGTCCCCAGTTAACTTGGATGGACGCCACCACACCCGACCGCTTTGTCACACCCAGAGACGGCAAGGCAGTAGAGATTCAAGCCCTCTGGTACAACGCCCTGAAAACCATGGAGCTGCTGGCAAAACGCTTCAACCAACCTAACAAAACAGAAAAATACCGTAGCCTCGCTGAGAATGCTAGAGCCAGTTTTTCACAGAAATTCTGGAACCCACGAAAAGAGTACCTCTTTGATGTGATTGGCGATTTTGGTGCTGACGCGTCACTAAGGCCAAACCAGCTGATTGCTGCGTCACTAGATTTTCCTATTGTTGACAGGGAGATGGGTGAGAAGATTGTTGATGTTGCATGGAAACAGTTGTGGGGCAAATACGGACTAAAAACACTGCCTGCCACTGACCCCCGATACATGGGAACCTATATTGGCGACTGGAACCACCGCGACAGCGCATACCACAACGGCACTGTCTGGGCATGGCTACTAGGACCCTTCGTCACAGCCTTCCTGAAAACAAAGAAGCATGAAGAAAACTGGAGAAAATTTGCCTTCAAAACATTCCTGCAGCCCCTTTTCCAAGAACAGATACAGGAAGCTGGCTTAGGGTCAGTCAGCGAAATCTTTGATGGCGATGAGCCCCATCTTCCTCAAGGCTGCGTTTCTCAGGCTTGGAGTGTAGCTGAGTCGTTGAGGGCGTATGTTGAGGATGTGGCTTTTGTTAGACCCGCTCACGAAAAAGCGCTTCTAGAGACTCTTTAGATTTAGTTATTCTTGGAAGAGTTTCTTTCCCTGTTCCGTGTATTCGAGGGCGCCTAATTGTTTTAGGAAGTCTGTTTGGTCGTCAACTTCTCCGCCTTCCACGAATTTGCCGTTCTTTATTCGCCAGTTGAAAACCATCCTCATTTTCAGTTTCTTGCCTGTTGCAGGAAAGTGGGCTCCGAAATGGTTCCAGTCGCCGCTGTGTGTTCCAGTGGCTAGCACTCTGACCCACACTTGGTCCCCTTCTGCAATGATGTCTTCGATGGCTTCGTACCAGTCAGGGAAAGCATCAAAGGCTAAGGTGAATAGTTGTTTGAAGGGGTCTCGTCCTCTTTGTTGGTGCGTTTGGTCATAGTAGTCTGGTGCCACTATTTCGTCAAAAGCAGCCAAGTTTCGTTCATTATATGCTTTAATGAATTTGCGAACAAGTGCTTTATTTTCTTCTTCAATCGACATATAACATAAAACCCCGTATTGCTCTAATCATTTTTTATATTTAAAACTAATCAACATTGTCTGACTGGAATCGCAGACTTTATCCCAATTAGACTAGAGCTAGAAGATTAGTCGAAGTCGAAGATTGTGCGTCCTTTTGAGAAACTCATGATGAAACGGCATCTACTGCAAATCATCAACGTGATTTTATGAGCTGTGAAACCCCATTTGCTGTCAATCTTGCCTTCCTGCTTCTCAAAGTCAGTATTTTGACATAACGGACAAACAAGCTGTTTAGTGTCTTTTGACAAAATGTTTTCCTCCTTCACTTTGTTACAAGCAATGTTACGCTAAACAGCTATTACATTTATGCTTAAACTTGCCTAAATCCTAAACTGCACCAGTCAGGGCACTGCCTGTTTCTGTCACTTGCCCCATATTAGGAGCCTAATAGCAGAAGATTGTTGAAAAATAGCTTTTGTCTGAAAAACACTGAAGCAGCACCTTTCAGTGCTCTAGTTTTGCTTCAAATCAGCTTTGAACTATTTCATTTTTCCTTTTTTGTGTGCAACCTTATATACGCATTTTATGGAATAATCAAGAGAGAGGGGGTCATAAATTGACTGATGGAAAACCTTCACAGGAATTGTCTGTTGAATCTATTCTTTCGAGAGCGTTCAACCTTTTTGGTTCCAAATTCCTACAGTTTTTTGTACCTTTTCTTATCTCAGGAATAATACTTGGCACATGCGCATACGTGTTAAATTCCTATTTTCCTATACCTGAACCCCCAGAAATGCCCACAACTCCAGACCCGACCTTTGTTTACGAAGTATTAGGTCCATGGATAATCTCGCTGATTTCAACAATGGTTGTGCTGATTGGAGTTTCAGGGAGTTTATCATGGATTATGAATTCCATAGTTTATGGCATTGCAACAAAAACCACTTCAGACCAAATAGAAACAGGTACTTCAACCCTCGGCACCAGCTTCAACTACACACTATCCAAGCTTCCTACATTGCTTGCAGCCCAATTCATCGCTGGAATATTGATAGCTGCTGGGCTGCTTCTTTTCATTGTGCCAGGCATAATCATTGCCATAATGTTCTCCCTGATAGTTCCCGCAGTAGTTGTTGAGGAGAAGGGCGTCTTTGAAAGCTTGGGTCGCAGCAGGCAACTTGTGCATCAGCGATGGGGAAACACCTTCGTTATAATGCTGGTCTGTGGTCTAATTGTTAGTGCTCCCCTTGGCATCATTAATGTGGCATCCTCGGTCTTAGGGGTTGCTAATCCAGCCGTCACTATGGTTGTGGGATACGTGTTCACTGCCTTTTTTGGTTCAATTCTTCCGATTGCATTGACTTACCTCTATTATTCGATGGTTGCACGAGAAACTTCGCCACCGCCACCCATTTACTAGTTAGTCATCATTCGAGTTACTGGGGTCTGAACAGTACTTTAGTTACTTTTTGTTTCTAATCTCTAAAAAAAAGTTACTATATGTTAACACTACCCATCTACGGCTTACTTTTAGTTATGATTTTTTGGGCAAAATTTACTTGTTGCCACTTTTTCTGTGGATGAAAGTCACTTTATATGTAACCATTAATCTCCCCTTGAAAACATTGTTCGAAATCCCATCATATAGTAACATTTCATGTGACTATACTCAA
>PIXS01000220.1 GCA_003096255.1 Candidatus Bathyarchaeum sp.
CGTTCTTCTTTTCTCCCTAGATAAGTTGGAAGCTTTTCCTGTGGACATTTGGATTAAACGTGCGGTTATAGAATTCTATTCAAGCTATTTCAAACGTTCATTTGTCAAAAGAGTTTCTGGCAAAAGTTCGATTTCGCCACGGGAATATAAGACAATCAGCTCGTTTGGAAGAGAATATTTTGGGAAATACGCAGGGTACGCACAAGAATACCTGTTCAAACCGTCGCTCGCGCGCACTTGGAACAACTCCAATTCTTGTCACAGAAACACTTCTTTTTTCAAGTTCATGAATCAAGGGATTTATGCCCACAAAATCGCTTCTTGAAATGCTGTTGTATTTGTCCCTTTTATGCGCACGCGCATTTATTCCCTCGCTTAAAATAGTTGGAACCCTTGTTCCCATTGTCGAGGACATAACGGAAAGACTTTTCTTTTTTTGTTTATATGACAAAATAAGCTTTTTTTAGAAAACTAGATTCAGAATCTTGGACAAAATTTAAAAGTATGTTTGACAGTTCCTTCTTATGTAAGAGAAATGAAACAAGAGAAATGTGACCACCCGAGGCTTAACAAAGTTCTAGGGGCTTACCGATGCACTCGGTGTGGTGCATGGTTCAAGGTCAAAAAAGTGTCTACTTAGAGGAGATTCTTCTCCTTTAACATCTGCAGTGCTCTGCTACCGCTGGTGGTTATGGAGGAGATCGCCTTTGAAATGTTATTCGTCGCTCCAATATAATCCTGCGACCATATTTTCCCCGTAGCATCAAGTATTTTCTTTTTCGCCTCTTCAAAATTTTGCATCCCTAGGACACCGTGAGCGATAGTAATCTCCCCCGCTAAAGCATCTAAAAATGACAACATCATTTTCTCGGCGCCAGCAAGCTCGTCTCCCTTCAATTCATTAAGTTTATCCAGAAGCTTGACTGCGATTATCAATTCAGACTTGATTCTCTCTACGTACTGAAAGCAGATGATCGCTTTTCTGGGGTCGAAAGAAGATTCTTCCATTATTGGTCCCGCCCCTAGAGTCCTCCAGCTATCCCTTAACAACCCCTAGCGGAACCAACCGGACCACACGAGTTGCGATTCCAACCTTGTCGCTTACTTCTGCCACCATGTCCACGTCCTTGTAGGCCGGATCAGCCTCCTCAGCTAGAATAACAGAACTCGCAGCTCGAACAACTATTCCACGCTCTTCCAAAGACCTCTTTACGTCTCCACCCCAGAACCTTCTTTTCGCAGCCGATCGACTCATCATGCGACCTGCTCCGTGAGCCGTGGAACCGAATGAAAGCTCCATGGCTTTAGCTGTGCCAACCAACAACCATGAACTGGTGCCCATGCTTCCAGGGATGATCACAGGTTGCCCAACAGGTCGATAGTCGGCTTGAACGTCCATGTGTCCTGGTGGAAAGGAACGCGTTGCACCCTTCCTGTGAGTCCAAACTTTGGTTCGTTTCCCATCTACATTGTGTTCCTCAATCTTTGCGATGTTGTGGGCTACGTCGTATACTAAACTTAAGCCAAATTCGTCCGCTGGCCTCTTGAACACTTTTTCGAAGCTTTGGCGAACCCAATGCATGATCACTTGACGATTGACGAAAGCATAGTTGACGGCGCAGGCCATGGCTTGGTAGTAGTCTTCTGCTTCGTTGCTGGTGCCCGGTGCACATGCAAGTTCCCGATCTGGTAGAGAGATCTTATATTTATGGACGGCTCTCTCCATGACGCGGAGGTAGTCTGAACAAATTTGATGCCCAAATCCACGGGAGCCGCAGTGAATCAGAACGGTAACTTGCCCCTCATGATTGATGCCGAAGGCTTTGGCGACTTGAGGGTTGTAAATTTTGTCGACCTTCTGAATCTCGAGGAAGTGGTTTCCCGAACCAAGGGTGCCACATTGGGGTAGACCACGTCCCTTAGCTCTGGATGAAAGTTTGTCAGGGTTAGCGACCTCCATACATCCCCCTTCCTCACAGTGCTTAACGTCTTCGGGCCAGCCTAATCCCTTTTCCACGATCCACGGTACGCCCTCCGAGACCAGTTGGTCAAGCTCATGGATGGTTAGGCGAAAGTCTCTGCGGCGGCTGCCGAGTCCACTGGGAACGTTTTTGAAGATGGTGTTAGCGAGGTCGGCGAGGTGGGGTCGAATGTCTGCTTCCGAAAGGTTTGTGGTTAAAAGGCGGACGCCGCAGTTGATATCGTAGCCCACACCTCCGGGACTGATGACTCCTTCTTCATAGTCTGTGGCTGCGACACCGCCGATGGGGAATCCGTATCCTTCGTGACCGTCAGGTAAAGTGATAGAATATTTGTAAATGCCCGGTAGGTGGGCGACATTGGTGCACTGTTCAAGGGTTCGATCCGTTTTTATCTTTTCAAGAAGCCCCTCGTCGGCGAAGACCACGCCTGGAACTCGCATGCCTGGCTTGTATTTCTGTGGTATACGCCAACGATATCTGTCGATTTTCTCGAGGGGAACAGCTGATCCGCGCCCTCGATGTTTCCCTCCATGACTCATAAAATCACCTTTAAGAAAGAGTTGAAGCGGGGGCATATAAACAATTTTTGTGACCACAAAATCTTGGTTCCAAAAGCGCTGTACGCGCATACTCATACCAAAACCCTTAAGAACTGCGCAATTCAATGAGCATGACGGCTCGAAGTGGTGTAAAAGATATGTCTAACGAAGAACCATCCGAAAGTAAAGAACTCATGAAAGTAGAGAAATTGACCCCGAACTCGAGGGAAGTAAATACTATTGTGAAGGTGGTCTCCAAAAGTGAGGTTAGGAACGTCACTGGAAGAGACTATTCTGTGCACAGGGTTGCAGACGCCTCGGTCGGAGACGAAACGGGATGCGTGGTCCTGACGCTGTGGGACGACAACATAGACAAGATAAACGAGGAAGCCACCATACGCGTGACGAACGGCTACGTGAACCTGTTCAGAGGAAACATGCGCCTAAACATAGGAAGATACGGCAGCTTCGAAATCCTAGAAGAATCACCCATAAAAGAAGTGAACACAGAGAACAACCTGTCCGAAAAACGATACGAACAAGAAAGACGATACCAACCCTACAGACAACCCAGATACGGCGAAAGAAGAGACTACCAACGAAGAAGATACTAAAGCGAAAGAACGGTCACTTAAGATCCGGTTTGATGAATTTTCTAGAGTATTCCACGAAGCTGTGAATGGTTTGCATCAAGGTTCCTCTACTTTTTTACTAGTTCAAAGACGTTTCTGAAAACTGATACTGTCTGATCTATATCCTCCTTTTATGATCACAGGACATAGATCCATGCAACGGAAGAGATACAACGCTTGGGTTGGCGTTTCCGCGCGCTCGCGGTCTATAGTAACCTTATTTCTCAGATAGCATA
>PIXS01000221.1 GCA_003096255.1 Candidatus Bathyarchaeum sp.
AGGCAGGGTGAATCGAAGCAACTTGGGAAGAACCCTCAAGAAAGAAGACTGGAAGGCTGTGGATGATGTTCTGGAGTTTATGGGAATCTCTGATATTGCAGGCAAAAGGATTGGGCAGCTGTCGGGAGGACAGAAACAGCGGGTTTTCGTAGCTAAAGCCCTAGTTAGGAAGCCTGAAATTATTTTGTTGGATGAGCCCATAGTTGGTGTGGATGCGGAGACTCAGGAGAAGTTCTACAAGAAACTTAGTGATCTTAATGTTGAGAAGGGAATCACTATTCTGCTGGTGACCCATGACTTGACTGCGGTCTTCTGTAGAATGTCCAAGGTCATGTGCATAAACCGTCTAGTTAACGTGTCCGAAATAACAGAATCTTTGGAACCTGAAGAGGTGCTAAGGAAAGCCTATGGCGACCACTTCCATTTTGTCTTCCACAAGCATGAATGCAGGCGGGTTTTCGAGAATGAATGAGCTGATTGACGTTTTCAGGCTCTTTGGTTTCCAGTTCTTCCAGAACGCGCTACTAGGCGGAACAATAGCAGCCTTAGCTTGCGCATGGGTCGGACTTTTTCTGATACTGCGAAAAGAAGCGATGATTGGTGATGGAATAGCTCACACTGCCTTTGGGGGCATTGCTTTGGGGCTGTTTTTAGGCATTAATCCGCTGCTGACTTCGTTGCTGGTTTCGGTTCTGGCTGTTTTAGGCATCTCTTACATGAGGCGGAAGGGGCTGGCTCAGTCCGATTCTGCCATAGCCGTGATGCTGGCTGTGGGCTTCTCCGCAGGCTTGATAATAATTAGTTTGGCTGGCGGATTCAATGTTGAGCTTTTCAGTTTTCTTTTTGGCTCGATTCTGACCATTGACCAAACTGACCTTATTATAGTGTCGATTCTTGGAGTGTCAACCATACTTGTTTTGGGAATCTTCTACAAGGAGCTGCTGTCCATCACATTTGACGAAGAAGGCGCCCGATTGATGGGCATTCCAGTCAGATTGCTGTCGTTAGCATTCAATTTGTTGGTGGCGATAACGATTGTGCTTTCGATAAAGGTGATTGGGGTGATTCTTGTGGTCGCCCTGCTGGTGTTGCCTGCCCTCTCTGCCCTTCAGCTGAATCTTTCCTTTAAGGGAACAACGTTGGCTGCCATAGTCTTTGGGGTACTCAGCATGACAACGGGAATACTGCTCTCAGCAATCTACAATGTGGCAACAAGCGGAGTCATAGTCTTCACCGCCGCAGCCATCTTCCTCTTCACAGCAACATACAAAAAACTAGAATAGCAAAACAGTAACCAAACCTGCTCTAATGTATGTTAGATTTTTATTTCGCCTTTTTCGTTGTGGAGCAGGAAAGAGGCTTCTTGGGGGCTGATTTGGTATGTGATGACTTTTTTCCACAGATTATAGAGGCTTGAAGTTGTCAAGAAGGTTACGTTGTTTGTTTCAAAAAATAGTTTCATCGGAAAATCAACCTGTTCCTTGTTTGCTCGTTCATTGATGGGCAGGTTCTTGTACGTGTTTGCTACGAAGATGACTTTCTCGTTTCTGTTTGGGTTTTCCACAAACTTTGCCATTTGACTGACCTTGGCGTTTTGTGCCTCAACTTTTCCGTCCATTGAAGCAGTTTTAACTATAACTTTGCTCTTTAAGCCTACTAGACCCAAACTGACGTTTGGAAGAGTCTGTATGCCCAAATCCTCTAGCATTAGCTGAACCGCCTTCACGAATTTCTTGCGGTCTAAAGAAAACAGGTTACGGTACTCTTCAGGAGCGACAGTGCGGTTCCATTGATTTTCAGCCTGCAGCACTTCTGGAATTTCGACTGAAGTTAACCATGGATTGCCCTTTGGTGCTTCTTTTTTGGCTAAATCAATCAAAAGCGTTATTGCTTCAGAGGGGCTGATTGTTGTTGCCTTTGGTAGGAAATGGATTTTTCCTCTACCGTTTATTGTGAGGGTAGCAGCTATGGCGTTTTGGCGTTTGTTAACAGCGATGGCGTCAAAACGGCAGTTAGCCGTATCTTCCCAGAACAGCTCACTATACCATTTTTCGACAGTTTTCATGTACTCAGAGAAACTTTCATCACAGAGCTTCTTTGATTTTCCCAGCAACATGGGATTAATTCTGAATTTTTCGGGATATGGAATCCAGGCGTAGTTCAGGGGAATTTTTTTGAAGGGAACCTTGAAGCGTTTGTCCAGTATGCAAAAAATTTCTTTGCTGTCCCTGATGAAGATGCGGGCTGTCCGCTTCAGCACGCCTATGTTGGTGAAGAGGGTTCTGGGATAATCCTTCGGAAACGAGGAAAGGTCAAGTATCAATGCGTCATAGGGTTCCAGGTCTGGAAAAGGCTGCGTCCATTCAAGGCTGTCCACTTCGTTGGGAGATGTAGACCCTATGACAAGCAGTTTAGTCACGAACTGTTTAGCCCCTTCAAGATTTCTTACCCTGAATACAATGTCTAGTTTAATAAAAATTTGGAGAAAAGTCCGGAAAATAATGCAGTTGGGTTTGGGAGCTAAATTTCAACTCGACTTCTCTGGGAATATCTTTTCCACTTTTACGATTGCTTTACTCGCGCCAGCAAGAGGAGGCAACAGATGGGACAGCGTTTGTTCGGCGGTGCACCGCCTAACTATTCCCTTAGAACTAATCTGAAACCAGCCTTTGTTATCTCTTTGAAAAGACTGAAGCACCCTGCCTTCTTTGTTAAGAAATTTTATTATGCATTCATTGTTCCTCATAAACTCACCAAGCCCAGCTCCACTTTCGTTAGCACACAATTATGGAAACTTGGAATAAAAGTTTGGGCTTGAAATCTAAACGTTAACTCTTAAGGGCAAACCAAATTTTCTAAGCAAAGAAGAAGATGTGGTCAAGTAAGAACAAGTGAAGAAACCGAGTTGTGCGGCTTGGATGCTTGAGCCGCAGTGGTTTATACTTTTACTCTAAGGTCTTCTTTGACGACGTTGAGCACAACGTTTGTGACTGTTCTGCTCACATGGGGCATCTTCAGCGCCGACTTGATGAAGTTGTTCAGTGCGGTTCTGTCCTTGAACCTTGCAACCACGGCTACGTCATAGTCTCCGGTGATGTCGTAAATGCATATGACCTCATCTAGTTTGGCAAGCTCCTTTTCAACGTCTGGAAGAAACCGTCCTTCTGCTTCAATGAGTATCAGGGCAGTTAAGCCGTATCCAAGTTTAGCGGAATCCAGCATTATGGTGTAGCCCTTCAGGATTCCTCTGTCTTCCAGATTTTTTACGCGGTTGTAGGCAGTTCCAACTGCTATTCCGAGGCTGTCAGCTATCTTGTTGAAGCTTTTTCTGGCGTCCTCTTGTAGTAGTCGGATGATTTTTCTGTCAACTTCATCTACTTTATGGGATGAATCGTAATTCAGTTTAGTATTTCCTCCTTTTATTGAATAAATTGTCATGACAATTTTTGGTTTTCAGTCTCACCATGAACACTTGTTCATTAACAGAAGATGTATATAAGTTTTCCTTCAACTTATTAGAAACATTTATATACAAACTTGTAATATTCTCAGATTCAGTTGAATGAATGGTGAATAACATGGAGGCCATTACAAAAGCCAGAGAAACACTAAAGAAAAACAAAATCCGGTGGGTACACACAGCCTTCGTAGACATCCGAGGTCTAATGCAGGATGTAGTGCTACCCGCAAGACACTACACGGAGGGACAGGCCCTAACTGCAGGCATCGGCTTCGACGGATCATCCGTAAGAGGATTCAAAACGATCGAAGAATCCGACATGATCCTCAAACCAAACCCTGATACATTAGCTATCATACCATGGACAACCGACGAGAGACAGAGAAGCGCCATAATCTTAGGAGACATCTATGAAGCATTCGGAGGCAACGAACCATCAGTTGTAGACCCACGAGGTTACGTAGCAAGAAACGCAGTAAAAGCAGCCGCAGACATGGGCTACACAGGCTTCTTCGGTCCAGAACTGGAATACTTCGTCTTCAAGTCCATC
>PIXS01000222.1 GCA_003096255.1 Candidatus Bathyarchaeum sp.
AGTCACTAACTGGATTCCAGTTATGAGACCTAGAGCCATGCACAAAGCGAATATTGCTAAAGAGATGATTATGCCAAACCTTCCAAGGCTTCGTGTAAAGTCTGCCCTGAAGGAATCGGATTTCATGTCCAAGTCCACATCGTAAACGTTGTTAATTGCGTCTACTCCACTCCACAAACAGAAGGCAACAAATCCAAGATATGTAGCCTCCGTCAGTGTGGGGTTTTGGGCTACAAGAAAGGTTGCTCCCATGGCTATCATGAACAGCATGAGTCCTCTTTCGAAGGAAATGAAAGTGAGAAATCCTTTGACAGAGCCTAGCATACGGTCTAGGCAGGAGCATCGGATAAAAAGCTTCCGTATCGCCTAAAGATTTTTAAGATGGGCTGTTGTTGGCTTTTTAGAGGTTGTAAAATGAGGGATCGTTTCCTCCACCGATAAAGCGTTTCGTTTATTTACTCAAAGCTTTGTTAGCACAGCCTCTTATGGAACCGTTTTCATTGCATCAGACTACGAGACGTCAGTTTGCCGTGGAGCGGATAGATTTATATGGAAACTACAGATTGAAGGTGACGTACCATGAACATAATAGAGAAGATATTAGCTAATGCTTCAGGAAAAAAGCATGTCTCCCCCGATGATATAGTAGAAGCAAACATCGACGTGGCAATGACCCATGACCTAACAGGTCCATTAGCCATCAAATCATTCAGAGAGATTGGAGCCAAAAAAGTCTGGGACAAAAACAAAGTAGTCATCATCCTAGACCACCTGGTTCCAGCCAGCTCAGTCATATCAGCAGGCTTACACAAGATAGTAAGAAACTTTGCTGAAGAACAAAACATCGAAAACTTTTACGATGTGGGCAGGGGCGGAGTCTGCCACCAAGTAATGCCAGAAAAGGGTCATGTCAGACCTGGAGAGGTGATTGTTGGCTCAGACTCTCACACATGCACTTATGGAGCATTCGGCGCCTTCGCAACTGGAATCGGCTCAACAGAGATGGCTGCCGTCTTCACAACAGGCAAACTGTGGTTTAGGGTGCCTGAAGTCATCAAAGTTGACGTGACAGGAGAATTCCAGAACTGGGTTACAGCCAAGGATATGACACTGAACATTATAGGCAAGATTGGCGCTGACGGCGCAATCTATAAGGGACTGGAGTTCAGCGGCTCCACAATAAGGGACATGACAGTTGACGGCAGAATGGTTCTAAGCAACATGGCTGTGGAGATGGGAGCCAAAGCAGGCTTAATCGAACCAGACCAAAAAACGTTAGATTACGTTAATGCCAGAACCAACAAGCCCTTCAAGGCAGTAAAAAGCGACTCCGACGCAGAATATGAACGGGTTGTAGATGTGGACGTTTCAGATTTGGAGCCTCAAGTTGCGGTTCCTCACCAAGTTGACAACATCAAGCCAGTGTCCGAAATAGAGGGCACAGAAGTTAACCAAGCCTTCATAGGCTCATGCACAAACGGCAGACTAGAAGACCTGCAATCCGCTGCCAAAATACTGAAAGGCAAAAAAATCAACAAGAACGTGCGGCTGATTGTGATTCCCGCATCCCAAGAAATCTACCTGAACGCCTTAAGCGAGGGCCTGATTCAAACTTTCATGAAATCGGGAGCCACAATAGGCAACCCTAACTGTGGTCCATGCTTAGGCGGACACATGGGAATCATGGCAGACGGCGAAGCCTGCATCAGCACATCCAACAGAAACTTCATCGGCAGAATGGGAAGCACCAAATCCTTCGTGTATTTGGCTTCTCCAGCCACGGTTGCGGCTTCAGCGTTAACAGGAAAAATCACAGACCCACGAATAGTAATGGAGAAGGTGCAATAAGATGGCAATAAGTGGAAAGGCAATCAAGTTTGGCGCCAACATAGACACAGACGTCATTCTGCCAGGACCATACCTGGTTCACACAGACCCATACGAACTAGCAAAACATGCCATGGCAGGCTTAGATGAGGAGTTCCCAAAGAAAGCAGCTGAGGGCGTAATCGTTGTTGGCGACAAAAACTTTGGCTGTGGCTCAAGCAGGGAACAGGCACCAATCGCACTGAAGTATGCGGGAGTCAAATGTGTGTTAGCTGAATCCTTTGCCCGCATCTTCTACAGGAACGCAATAACCATAGGCTTACCTGTTCTGGTATGCACGGGAATTTCAAACAAAGTTAATGAAGGAGACATGTTGACTGTGAACCTGCAGACAGGCAAAGTTGAAGACAAATCAAATGGCTCTGTGATGCAGGCAACCAAGCTTCCAGAATTCATCATGGAAATTCTTGATGATGGAGGATTAATTGAACACTTGAAAAGGAGAATTGAAACAAATGAGTAAATACAAAATATCTTTAATCCCAGGGGACGGAATAGGACCCGAACTATCAGAAGCAACCACAGAAATATTGAAGGCAGTCCAACAAAAATTTGACATCAACCTCGACATAATCAAGGTTGAAGCTGGCGACAGCACCTTCGAAAAAACGGGAGAGGCACTTCCAGAAGAAACCATAGAAATGATCAGAAACTCTCACGCATGCATGAAGGGGCCAGTAGGAGAAACAGCCGCCGACGTCATCGTCAGACTGCGAATCATGTTTGACCTATACGCTAACCTGCGCCCAATCAAAACTTACCCACCTGTTCCAAGCTTGAAACCTGACATTGACATGATTTTCGTTCGAGAAAACACAGAAGACGTGTACAGGGGAATAGAATTTGAGATGGAAGACACTGCCATCTGCCTACGAGTCATAACCAAGAAAAACAGCGAAAGGATAGCACGGAAGGCTTTCGAAACAGCCAGAAGAAGAAACGGCAAAAAACGAGTTACAGCAATCCACAAAGCAAACGTCATGAAGAAGACTTGTGGACTCTTCGCGCGGACATGCAGGGAAGTGGCGAAGCAGTATCCAGACATAGCCTTTAATGAGTTGTATGTTGATGCTGCGTCAATGCGGCTGATTAAGGAGCCTGAAACCTTTGACGTCTTTGTCACCCCAAACATGTTCGGTGACATATTGTCTGATGAGGCAGCGCAGCTTATCGGAGGCTTAGGTATGGCTCCTGGAGCAAACATCGGCGACGACTTCGCGTTGTTTGAGCCTATTCACGGTTCAGCGCCTAACAGGGCAGGAAAACAGACAGCCAACCCAATCTCGATGATACTATCAGCAAAGATGATGCTGGATTGGCTAGGCGAAAAATATGACGACAAAGAATGCTTGAAAGCAGCCCAAGCCATAGAAGATGCAGTAGCAGAAACACTACGCAAAGGCAAAGACGTTATTCCTGATATGGGCGGCAAAGCCAAAACCATAGAAATGGCACAAGCCATGGCTAAAGAAATCATAAACAGCTAGGAAGGAAGAAGTATGAAACAGGGGGAATATGTTCGGATCTTCGATACCACGTTACGTGATGGAGAGCAGACGCCAGGCGTCTCTTTAACCACTGAAGAGAAGCTGGAGATAGCACGGCAGCTAGACAAGCTGGGCGTAGACACCATCGAGGCTGGGACTCCGATAAGTTCTGAGGGAGAACAGAGAGCAGCCAAGGAGATAGCCGCAGCAGGATTAGATGCTGAAGTTTGTGGTTTAGCCCGCACTACAAGAAAGGACATTGATATTGCCATAGGCTGTGACGTTGACGCGGTTCACACTTTCATTTCCACTTCAGAAGTTCAGATGAAGTATGCAGTGAACATGACTCCAGAAGAGGTTCTGGCAAGCTCCATAGACTCGATAGAGTACATTAAAAGCCACGGCTTAGTCTGCGAGTACTCTCCAATGGACGCCTCAAGAACAGACAGAACGTTCCTGAAACAGATATGCAAGGCAGCAGAAGAGGCTGGAGCTGACCGAATAAACATCCCTGACACGGTGGGCATAATGATTCCCACAACCATGCAGCAGCTAATATCAGACGTCAAAAGCGTAGTCAAGGTTCCTATAAGCGTGCACTGCCACAACGACTTCGGCATGGCAGTAGCCAACTCTTTAGCAGGAGTCGAGGCGGGAGCAGCGCAGATTCATGTTGCAGTTAACGGTTTAGGAGAGAGAGCTGGAAACGCTGCCCTAGAGGAAGTGGCAGTTGCCCTAGATTTAATCTACAAACGCAAGACCGGAATAGATCCTAAGCAGCTTTATGACACTTCAAGGTTAGTAGCCAAGTTAACGGGAATGATGATTCAGGCAAACAAAGCCATCGTAGGCGAGAACGCCTTCTCTCACGAATCAGGAATCCACACCCGTGGAGTTACAGTGGCGCCATCAACCTTTGAGCCCATCAAACCTGAGTTTGTTGGAAGAAAACGTAAGCTAGTTGCCGGAAAACTGGCAGGCACCAGCGGAATAAGAGCGGAGCTAGAAGAGTCGGGACTGCATCCCACTAAGGACCAGCTTGCAGAGGTCGTTAAAATAGTCAAGGAGCTGGGTGACAAGGGCAAGAAAGTTACTGATGCTGACGTGTTAGCTATTGCTAGGTCAATTATGGGCAAGGTTGTTAAGGAGAAGCGGATTGTTGACTTGGCTGGCTTCTCTGTTGTTACGGGAATAGGTGTTATTCCCACAGCCTCAGTTAGGCTTGTGCTGGATGGTAAAGAGTATGTCGCTTCTGAGACAGGCTTTGGTCCTGTTGACGCAGCAATAAAAGCAGTCCAGAAACTAACATCGCCGTTGGTGAATGTCCGCTTGAAAGAATACCGCATAGAAGCTACGACTGGCGGCTCGGATGCCATCGGAGAGGTCATTATCAAGGTTGAGGACAAGGACGGTAATGTGGTTTCTTCGCGGGCAGTCAACGAGGACATTGTTATGGCAAGCGTAGAAGCTATGATAGATGGCATCAACAAAAGCCTACTGAAAAGCAGAAACCGCAAAAAATAACGCAATAATCTAGCTAGGCTTCTTGAACAGACCAAAAGCACTGAAATAAGTGCTGAAATATCCTCTTTTTGAGTTAAAAAAAGGACTGGGAAGGCTGCAAAAAATTAGGTCAAGAAAATTTGACTAAACTGATACCTTAATTGGTCAAGAAAGTTTCACAAAAACCCTTTTACACGTAGAACGGGCAGAATTTTTTGTTATGGATAGTTTTCTTGAAGGGTCTCCGCAAGCGGGAATAACGCATATGGAGGATAACTTTGTCAAAGAAACTAAACCAGATTAGAGGACGCCCTGTTTATGTTGACCTGATTCGAACTGTAGCCATGATAGGAGTTATCATGCTTCATGCATCAGGTCGATGGCTGATAACAAGTCAAGAACTCAGTCAAATGAGTCACCTAGAAATTGTCCGCTGGACTGTCGTTGACGTTTACCAGAGCATGTCCGTGCTTTCGGTTCCACTGTTCCTGATGTTGACTGGCGCCCTTTTGCTTCAACCCAAAAAACAGGAAAGTCTAAGCGTTTTCTTTAAGAAACGATGGGCAAGAATAGGTTTGCCCTTCATTTTTTGGACCAGCGCCTATTTTGTTTGGGACTTTCTGGTCAAAGACATACCCTTTAATGCAAGCGTCATCATCCAGGGATTGCTTAATGGACCTTACACTCACTTGTGGTACATGTATGTACTCGTTGGCTTGTATCTTTTGACGCCCATCCTCCGCATATTCGTTGCTCATGCAGACCAGACAATGATGAAGTATTTTGTTATACTGTGGTTTGTGGGCGTAGCCACTATACCATTTTTCAACCTGTTGACCATTTTCCAGTTGCACCGCGACGTTTTCGCACTCACAGGATACATAGGATATTTTGTGTTAGGCGCATACCTTTCTACCGTAAAAATGCGGCGCCGAACCAGTGCGGCTTTGATGATTGCTGGCATAGCTTTGACTGCTTTTGGCACGTATGTGATGGCAGCAGCTGACCGAGGACCAGAAATGTACTTCTTCCAAGAATATCTTAGCCCGACCGTGATTTTGGCATCAGTTATGGTCTTTATGATGCTGTTGACTGTTAAGCCGCCCACGGTTCAGAAGGATTCGGCGCCCTCCAGATTAAGTAAACTTGTCAAGTTGATTAGTCAAAATACTTTGCCGATATACCTGTTCCACGTCATGATAATTGAAATCATTCAACAAGGGTATCTGGGCTTCACCATTAACCGTCACACATTGAATTCCATCATTGAGATTCCGTTATTGACAACGATTGTCCTGTTTGTTACTCTTGCGCTAATTCTTTTATGGAAAAAAGTGCCATACTTCAAGAGACTAATTGGTTGTGCATCTAACATTTAACAAGGATAAAAACACAAAATGAAAAAAGAAAAATTAAGACTGCTGGCTGCGGCATTAGCCATCCTGCTTGCAACGTCAGGAATAACAGCATATTTCATTTTTGAAGTACTAAACAAGGAACCATCACCAGATGCAATCCGTGTTGCATGCGTCGGCGACAGCCTCACCCAATCAACATTTTATCCCCTTGAACTTTCCACACACCTTGGTAGCAGTTATATGGTCCGCAATTTTGGTGTTGGCTCCACAACAGTTTCTCTTGATTCTGAAACACCGTACATGAACACCAGCACATTCGAGAACGCTTTGGAGTTTGAGCCTGACACGGTGATCATTATGCTGGGAACCAATGATGCTCAGCCAAGCCTTCATCAGTATAACGTAAGTTTCGTGGACGATTACGTGACGCTAATCTCCGAGTTCCAGAAGCTTTCAACTAACCCAGAAATTTGGATTGTGTTGCCTCCTCCGATTTTCAGTGATCAAGGCGGCAAAATAAGCCCCGAATACTTCGTGAACACCCTAATTCCCCTCATCGAACAGGTGGCAAGCCAAACAAATTTGCCAACAATCGACGTGTTTTCGGCTTTGGCTGACCACTCTGACTACTTTCCTGACGGAGTTCACCCTAATTATGTAGGCGCAGAACTAATTGCTGACGAAATATACAAGACACTAAAGTGAGTCGGGTAGCGCTAATGACCAAACGAACGCCTTTTCTTGAGCAGTAAATAGACAAAAAAGGGGCACCCTAGGAGTGCGGTAATGATGCCCACAGGAATCTCAGCTGGACTCATAACTGTACGAGACACCGTATCGCACAAGATTAAAACAATAGCTCCCAGCAATGCAGATGAAGGAAGGAGAATTCTGTGATCAGGTCCAACGAGAAGCCTTGTTATGTGAGGAATAATTAATCCAATGAAGCCGATTATGCCGCTAATTGAAACCGCGGCAGCAGTAATCAGGGATGCACAAACTAACATTTTTTTGTTAAGGCTATCTACATCTACTCCAAGATGTTTTGCTTGAGATTCTCCTAGTGAAATCAAATTCAAATCCCTAGCGTAGAAGTAGATTACAGTTGCTCCAATCAGAATTAAAGGAGAAGCTATGACAACATGGTTCCAACCAGAGACCTGAAGACTGCCAAGAATCCAGTACACAATCCCATGCAAAGCCTCGCTGCTAATCAATTTAACTAATGCTACAATGGCCGACAAAAAACTGTTTGCT
Organism: Candidatus Bathyarchaeum sp.; assembly: GCA_003096255.1. The sequence goes on from PIXS01000222.1 coordinate 7,493, forward strand.
GCAATGCCAATTAAGAGCATGGTCAGCATGGAGAGACCACCAGCACGACTTGAAATAGTGTAAACTATTAGGATTGTCCCAAGAGCTCCAATAAACGCCATTAGGGGTATTGAGTATAGATAGCCGAGGAAGGAAATGCCAAATCCGAAAGCTATAGCAACAGAAGCACCTAAACTTGCTCCTGCAGAAATGCCGAGGATGTAAGGGTCAGCCATGGGGTTCCGAAGTAGGCCTTGAAGAACAACACCAGAGCACGTTAACGCAATTCCAACAATTGCTGCTGCAAAAACACGAGGCAATCGTACCTGAAGAACAACCTCGGTTTCTATGGAAGAAGCACTACTCTTAACCAGATCGCCAAGTATGGGTATGTTCTTTGTCAGGATTGAATATACATTAATGGGCGAAATCTGCATTGGTCCTATTGCTACAGAAAATATGATTGTCAGTATCAAAGTAAAAAAGAGGAGGAAGACGATTAGCTTCCATCTAGATAGACGCTTGAAGTAATATAGCTGTGGTTCATCTTGAGTCATTAAGTTCATCGACTTCTTTGAGCTTTCATAGTTAGCATACGTGCGTTGACGCCCCTGAAACTTGTTTGAAGAGTTTATTGGTCGAAAAGTTCAGGATGAAATATTTTTGCCAGCTCTTCCAAGCCATCAATAAGTTTAGGTCCAGCAACGGTAATCATGTTCTCGTCAACTTCATAGATTTGGTCTTCTTGTACAGCAGTTGTTTCATCCCAACTAGAACGATTTCTGACTGTTTCAGGGGTAAGACCGCAGCCCTCAGACATGACGCCTTTAGAGATTATTATGATGTCAGGATTTGCGTTGAGTATCTCTTCAGTTGAAGTCTCCATGTATTGCTTATCAACAGCCGCAAATACGTTGACTCCGCCAGCCATAGAAATCAGTTCGTTAACAACGGAGTCTCCCCCGTAGCTTCCGAAACCACCATTGAAGTAATACTCAACGTAAACAGTTGGTTTATCCAAGTCTTTGGTTTCATCAATAATCGCTTGAGCCCTGCTTTCCATATCTCCAACAAAGTCTTCGGCTTCATTATCTTGTCCACATATTTGTCCAATCAGGGAAATGTCGTTAAGTAAACCGTCGAATCCTTCATGTGTTACAATCACGACGGTTTTGCCGAGTTCCGCTAATCGTTCAGCGGTTGAGAGCTGGTATCCTCCTTTGGCGACGATTATGTCTGGGGCTAAGCCAACAATTGTTTCAACGCTAATCTGGGAGAATGTTCCTACGCTTGTCAAGTCGCCGCTACTGAGTCTGTCCTGAATTTCAGGTGAATAGTTAGTGTATGTGGGAGCCCCAACGACCTTTTCTTTTAGGTTTAAGGCAAAGAGTATTTCAGTGCAGCTTGGTGCTATTGACACAATCCTGTCTGGATATTCCGTAATTGTGACAGTTCTTCCGACGCCATCAACAATTGTAAGTGGAGAAGTAAGCTCGTCAGATTGTAGGGATTGGTACCAAACGATTATTCCCCCGATTGCCCCTACGATAACGGCTATCACAATAATTGTTATGATTAGTTTGTTTTTGTTCATTGTTTTCAACCCGTTTAGGATGGATTATCCATCCATTTCACATATAAGGTTTATGATAGTCAACGGGCACAAAAGTCATAACGCAAAAGTTAACTCCAAACTGTATGAGACCTTATTCACATTGACTAATCACAAAATGGTTAGCCAACAGTTCTCAGTTTCAGTTTTGATGCTGTTTATTTGATTTCAGGTGTTAATTTTTCTACGCAGTAGGAAGCCTTCAATGAAGAAAATTATCATAGCTATTGCAGTCATTCCTGTCAAGAAAAGGAAGCTTGTTTCGATAACTAGACCTGTAATCATGTAACTTAGAAGGATGATTGCGATTTCTGCTCCGAAGGCGCCGATAAAAAAGAAGGAGTAGAACATTAGGCGAGGAAAAAGAGTTCTACCCACCCACACGTGACCGCTGACACCCGTTTTTTCTTTGAGGATGTAGTCGCCAAACTGGTTCTTCTCGATTAGCCCGAGGGACTCTAGTTTCTGCAGGTGCCGGTGTGCCACGCTTGGGCTGCTGAGGTTTGCTCCTCGCATAACGTCCCTAGTTCCAACTGGCCTGTTTTCCCCTACCACATACGCGTAAACGATTAGAGTATTGCCTGCAAGCTCACTACTGCTCATTGTTGTGTTGCACCTATGAATTAGGTCCAAACGGAATCGGAAACAGCAAATCAACTGTTGCTAATTCTTCTTCTGTGAAGAGATTGTTGTATAGCCAGCCTTCTTCACCATATTTTTCGAGCCGTATCTGATCGACGAATTCGTTATCTGCGAATGTAACCACCGTTGAAGATTCAGTGAAGATGACTCCACCTATTCTGTAAACAGTTATGAACACAGTTTCTGCTTCTCTTAGGGCTGAAACAACTTTTGGTGTTTCGGAATTTGGAACATCTGGTTTTGATCGCAGTACGGACAGACCTACAGGCCAATTATCTTTCGCATAGCCTCCTCCTCCGCCATATTTAGGATCAAACATCGCTGTGTCAAACCAGAAGTCGCGTATGAAGTGGAAGGACTGCATTACAGAAGAACTGTCTAGGGCAGTTCCAACTGTATAGTACACGTTGTTTATGGGACCTTTGTCAGTAGTTATCTCTATTCGGTAGTATTCCACGATGCGTTCAGCAAGTTCATATTCTGTGTTAGCATTTCGTGTTAAATTGAAAACCATCACGTGTCTCTCATTTACATACGGTTCTATATTGTCGTTGAAGAAATCACTCTCAAAACTATAATCAAATGTCATATTCATAGTAACCCAGTAAGAATAGGGTATATTGAAGCTGAACTGCGGCTCAAACGTGTCTTCAGCTTCTGCTGTTGTAGACATCAAGAAGACCAGAGGGATAACCGATGAAACGCCGATGATTAAGGCGAGAATGCTGCATGCAACCAACTTTTTTTGGGAGTTCAATTTTTCATCTCCACCCCATACAGTAAGAAAATATGAAATATAATTCTCCCCGAAGAACAAAAGTGTTCTCTGCAAGAACAGAACAATGTAGACTACAGCAAAAATTATATCTACATCAAAAACAGTGACGCAACATAGAGGCAGTTGTTTTGTCAGGCTCGGAAACCAGCGGACTGCAAGGCGTTACCCTAAAAGTTTACGTGTACGTGGTTAAGAGGAAGGGGCTTGCTGGTCCAAGGGACGTTATGAGAGGCGTGGGTCTAAGCAGCCCAAGCGTAGCCTACAGACATCTTCAGAAACTCGAAAACATGGGCTTGCTGACAAAAAACGAGTTGGGCAACTATGCTGCAAAAGAAAAGGTTCCAGTCCGAGGCTACGTCTGGGTCGGCAGATCCCTTGTTCCAAACCCTCTAGTCTATTCCCTTGTTTTTTTCTGCATACTGATTACAGAATTGGTTGTTCTAACAATCCATTTTTCTGTCGAAACTGACCAATTCAAAATCTTTTTCCTCCTGTTAACGTCGATAACAGCTGGAGCCTTAATCCTGTTCCTGATCGAGGGGCTGAGGATGCTCAAAAGAATCAGAACTCGCAATTCTGACTAAATTGTCGGAACTGCCCCGTTCCGCTTCAAGAACGACCCTGTTCCGTAGGGAGAGCTAAGAGAATCTTTTCAGTTATCAGCAACATCAAGGAGCTACGATTTATGAAACTCAACAAAAAACAATCTGTAATTTCTCCTCATTCTGCATCCATACTAATGGTAATAGCATTGAGTGGATTGCTTGCAACTATCCCCATAGGTCAGTGTGCCGATGTCCAAACTGTGGGCTTGTGGCATCTTGACGAACTAGAGCCAAACGATTACATGGTTACTACACCCGACGCATTAGGCTACAATCATGGAACAGTAGGCGGTGAACCATCCCTTGTTGAAGGAAAATTTGACAAGGCTTTAGATTTTAACCAAGGCAGCTTTGTTTATGTGCCCATACGGTTTCTGGTAGGCTTTCCGCCCACTCCAGAACCCACATACATACCCATTTCTCCCAACCTAGACATCCAAAAAGAACTAAAAATTGAGGCATGGATAAACGTCAAAGAATTCACAAACGCAACATACAACAACATTGTAGTAAAGGTCACAAGAACAGGCCCTGAAATAGAAGACGTAACCAGAGTCTTCGGACTTGCAGTGAAACCAAGCCCTGAACAGGACGGAAAAGGGGTTCTCAGTGGTTGCGTGTTCACTGATTCTAGCGGATTCAACGAAATCTTGACAATAGAACCCGTTGTTTCTTTGAATCAGTGGATGAATGTTGCATTCACGCGCACATCCACGGGCATGCACCTATACGTGAACGGGGAAGAACAGAACGTCAAAGCAATCGAGGGAGTGCAGAATCCTGTGGGCTCAATCATAAATGGAACTGAAGTTTACATTGGACACGACTCAGAGGTCATAATAGATGAAGTTAAAATCAGTGACCTTGCCCCAGAAGAGGTTCTTTCAGCACAGATCGACATTGGAAACAACACGCTAATCGCTATTGTCGTCGCTGTTGTGGTTTTCGCTACGGCATGGGTTCTGCGTAAATTCATCCAAACCTGGGTGATTTATTCAAAATCCCGAAACTAGAAACGTTCGCAAGTGATGAAAAGTGGGCGTCGGCATCAAACTCCTACAATTGCTGCTCAGACAGAAACTCACAGGCAAGGGACTGAAAGGAGAACCCCTGACGCCACAGATTGTATCCTTTGCTGTCACCAAAGCATGCAACCTACTATGCCTACACTGCCACGCTGACGCACGGGAACCATTCCCCAACGAACTCACACTAAAGGAAGGACTGCAGGCAATAGATGAGCTGGCGATGCTTGGAACTGAAGCACTGATGTTTAG
>PIXS01000223.1 GCA_003096255.1 Candidatus Bathyarchaeum sp.
AGCAGAAGATACAGTTGTGGGGGCATCCTCTGCTGGTCATCACTAACGTGTAACGTTTCCGTATTTCGCCTCTGATTGGCTTCTCTTTGGCAGACTCGAAGTAGATGTCCATGGGAAGCAGATGCCTTGCTGGAAAGGGCAGAGCATCCAAATCCATAATTTCAGGTCTTGGAGGAGTAAGAACTGTCTTGCCGTTTTCGATGAACCCTATGCCCTTTATTTTCTTGAGGTCCTTCTGTGTGCCCTTCTCCAGTGCGCCAACCAGCTCAAGCATAGAATATTCGGGTTCTCCTCTCACAACAAAGTCGATGTTTGGGTTTGAGAGGCAATCGTTAGGTCGTGCAGAGGGATGCAGTCCATCCAACACTGTGATGATGTCTTTGTCAACCTTCTTCACAACGGACGCCACGTCAAAGGCGGCTTGTGACCAGCCAGAAAACGGAATCATGATTTCTACGACGTCTGGGGACCACCGTTTTATTCTGTCTGCTGTATCTTCATTGCTTAAACCTACCCGATATCTGGTTTCGCCTAACGGCTCAAGGTTTCTCCAGCCTTCTGTAGGTGAGTCTATAATGCTTACTTTGTGCTGTTTTTCTAGCACTGCCGCAACATACGCTATTCCCAAGGGTTGATATGCTGACGGTTTTCCCCAAGCTTTTGGATGGATACGTGGCGGATTAATCAAACAAACACGCATGTTGTCACTCACTACACACAGCACACAAGCTTGACGTTTTATTGTTTCAGGCAGACCCAAACAATATTGGCTATCCTAATGAAACCTGTAACACATATTAAGCATGTGGTTTCTTGTAACTTTGGAACGTGCAACATTAGGCGAGAAATATGAAACCTCATGTAACCCTCGTGAATCCGCCCTACCCAAAAGGTGCACACGCACACATACCTTTCCCTCAATTGGGTATGGGCTATTTAGCTGCTGTTCTAGAAAAAAACGGATACACCGTAGACGTTATCGACTGCCAAGCCCTCAACATCTCATTCGACGAATTCAAGCAAGAGCTCAGCAAACGCAAACCCGACCTTGTTGGCATAACATCCATCACTCTCACATACAACCCTGCTCTGGAAATAGCAAAGATAGCCAAAGAAGTGCATCCGAACTGCGTAACTGTTCTCGGGGGTCCACATGTGACGTTTTGGGACGAAAACGCACTGCAGGAATGCTCCGCTGTTGACATTGTTGTCCGACAAGAAGGAGAATACACCTTACTAGAGTTGGTGCAGAAGCTGGAAGCAGGCAAACCCCTCGATGACATAATTGGCACAACCTGCAGAAAAGACGGAAAGATTGTAAAGAACCCCGCCAGACCCTTGATAGAAGACCTTGACAGTCTGCCTTTTCCTGCCCGTCATCTCTGGCCTCTTGAGGAACTTCGGAAAATGGAGGACATATTCTATATGACAACAAGCAGGGGCTGCACATCTTGGTGCGATTTCTGTGCTGCGGTCAGGATGTTTGGTCGAAGATACCGTATGAGAAGCCCAAAAAGTATTGTGGACGAGCTGGAGTACCTCAACAAAACCTTCAACGCGACCAAATTTACGTTCTGTGATGACGCCTTTACAATAGATCAGCCTAGAATTGAAGAATTGTGTAAAGAAATCAAAGCCAGAAACTTGAAGATAGTGTGGAACTGCGGAACCAGAGTAGACAAGGTTACGAAAGAGTTACTCATCAAAATGAAGGATGCTGGTTGTGTTTCTGTATGGTTTGGGGTGGAGTCAGGTTCACAGGAAGTCCTGAATGTGATGCATAAAGGAATTTCCACTTCACAAACGATTACTGCCATTGGATGGGTAAGAGAGCTTGGGTTAACGCCTGTTCCGAACGTGCTCCTAGGCTATCCTGGCGAAACTAAGGAGAGCGCTTGGCAGACCATAAAATTTGTTCAAAAAGTAAGTCCTGACAATTTGGCTTTCTATAACATAGCTACTCCTCTCCCGGGAACGCCAATGTATGATCAAGTCAAAGAAAATGGTTGGCTGAAAATAACTGACTTCGACAAATATGATTGTAAAACTCCGATCTTCGAAACGCCGACCATGAGCATGAAAGAGCTGGAGGAAATCAGCGAAAAGGCTTTTCAAAGTTTCTATCTGCGTCCCAGCTATATTCTTCGTATGTGGAGAAAAGGTTGGATGTATGGCATTTCAGCAACGCGGACATTCCTTCGGTACTTCGTTAAAGCCACAAAATCCAAACTCGGCATAACTTAACTCCTGTATCTACTATAATCTTCTCGATTAGTCACTGTAGACCACAGGTTTGCTGGAACCAAGCTTCTATTAGCTAATTTTTCTAATTGTACGCTCGAAGTTTATAAAATAAACAAAGAAAAAATTGCTTAATTGTCTGAAACTATCTCTGATTTTTTCAACATTGTGTTTGTCCAAAAGCTTAAATTTGTGTACCAAGAAAGCTAGCCGCATGAAAATATGAGGTTATGAACTATGGTAAAAGGTGCAATGACGAAAGATACATTAATGCAATACACACTAGTTGCGATGCTCTTTATCGCTTTACTATCTTACAATATATTTGGTCTTGAATTACTTGTTATCTGCTTGGTTTCTGTTGGAGTCGCTGTAGCCTGTGATCTCGTGCTTGGCATGGTTATGGGTTCCAAGAACATGATGTCTGCTGTTGTCTTCGGATTAATCGTTGCATTGTCTTACTCCATCGGAATGCCTGATGGAATGATGGCAACTGAAACGATTCCCACTTTGGCTGGTGGACTTGAACAATACCTGTTTCCTGCACTGATTTCTGCTGTCGGCTTGATTGTTTTCAAGAGGATTCAAGGATTAGCTGGAAGAAAATTCGTAAATCCTGCTGCAGTTGCAAAACTTTTGATTCTAGGTTTACTCTTTATGCCTGTGCTGTCTTCGTTGTACAGTACTTCTGCACTATTGCCCGCAGATCACGATTCTCTTATCATGCTACAGAACCCTGATGTGGAAGATGCATGGGGATTGTATGCATGGAAATATGATGGAGGTTACTATCCTGCTATGGATGCTGTACCCTTTGCGTCCACTCTGCTGTCTTGCTACTCAAATAACGCGTCACTTGGTTATTTTGTAACCACTGGGGCTGTTGAAGACCCCACCGTTGACGTCATCAACACTATGCTCTTTGG
>PIXS01000224.1 GCA_003096255.1 Candidatus Bathyarchaeum sp.
ATGAGACTGCGAACTTACCTCCTAACCTCCGTTCTTTCTGTAACGATTTTTGCAATAAGTTGCGTACCAGGGAGCACCAACTTCCGGCTTCGTTCGGCTCCCCCTTCTGACGTTGAGTTAAGTGGAAGACCTATAGCAACCTCAGGGTGGGTACCAATGAACGAGTATGGTACCAACTGGCAATTCAGGACTAACAATGGTAAGAAGCTAATCATAATAGGTAAGTGTATCCTTACTGGCTACGATGTTGACAGTGGTGGCGAGTACTGGTACTCAGAGTATCTCCCAGGCTATACAGATTTCGGTGGGCCTGAGGCGTTTAAAGCAAGTAAGGGTTCCCTCCACGAGTGTGTTCAATGGGTAGAGCATTACGTCTATGGAGGGTATTTTGTCAATTTCGACGAGAAGGGGTCTAAAATCGATTCTAAGGCCATTTATGTAAAACACGTACCCTAGTTCGTTTTGACCAGAGATCGTTACAGGAGCAACCAGCTATGCTGACGAGGGGACGGGTTTTAAAATGGGGCCAGATGGAGTTGACTTCGGACTGCTATTCGGATTAGATGACACATTCAATTTCGGTTGTATTTATCTATTGATATTCTGTCTCATGGTGCTGAAGGACAAGCTGCCCATGGAGAATCCATATGATAGGTTTCTACCCAAAACTAAGAGTAAACGAAAGTATACTGAAGAACTTACCGACTGTACGGAAGATAATGAACGGGAAAATAGTGTACCTTTACCGCCTGACGACTCCGAATAGTAAACAAAACTATACAGTTAGGGATACGGTAGAGGAACGTGGTTCTTAACCAAACACAGGAGGATACATGTGAAAGCGGTAGCTGATGTGGGGTCTACCAGGGTGGTAGGCGAGGTCATTAAGTGCAACGCCCTTACCACGCTAATAAAGCTTGACCCTGAGTCCCTGATCGAGGTTCTTCGTAGATGGTTTATGGAGAACAGGGTTTCCATGACAGAGTACAGAGCAATGCTCAAAGAACATGGAATTAGAAGGGGCGGTATCATTAAACGTCACAACCTTAAACATAGGGTATCCATATGCGAGGAAAGAAGGCAAAACGGCTTAGGAAGCTGGTTTACGAGGATGTGCCAGCGTTGAAGTACACAAGGAACAGGGAATACTCAGCGGTAAAGTCCCCTGGTCAATGGAGACACTCCGTGCCACTGACCATAATCGCTGACAACTACAGAGGTTACTATCAGTTCTTGAAAGGAAGACGACCTGGATATGATGCGAAAAGTTGAGTACCTACGGTGTAAGAGTTGTAATCGGCAAGTCAGTGTCTACTTTGCTCATGGAGCTATACAGGTATATGGCTGCAACCTTTGTTATCGTAAGCGTACCTGGTTCGAGAAGCAGTGGTATAAGCTCTGTACTTGGTGGAGGGGAAGGAAATAATGCCATACTATGAATTTGCTTGTACAAAATGCGGAGAGGTCAGGGAGAAGTTTTACAGGGTGATCCCCCATATCGTTCCCACCTCAGTTGATATTACCTGTAATCGATGCGAGTGCATACAAAAGCACAGTAAGATTTTGTCCACCCCCAACTTTCACCTAAAAGGTAGTGGTTGGGCAGACGATGGGTATACTTACAACCCTAACAAGGTTGTTGAATTGGATGAACCTTCATAAGGAGTAACAATGCTTGACATTAAACTACATTGTGGCAACTGCGCCTGGTATTCAGTGATCATAATACCGAAAGAGAAAAGGGACACGGTTAGCAAAAGGGGATACTGTACATTTAATCCCCCCACTGTTTTTCCAGTGCCTCAACAGAGGCAGAGTAACTTGGCGATTGCTTCGGGCCAACAGGCTCCTGGTGAGGTTACCATGCTGCCAATGATGATGCGTCCCGTCGTGGAGTACGACAACGAGATGTGTGGGCGCTACCAACCCAACCAAGAGATCGCAACTCAAATAGCTGAGCACAGACAGAAGCAAGCTGGTTGTGGTGTTGAGAAGTGTGACGGAGCTAACTGTATCGATAACTGTGAGGAGTGTCCCTGTGAAAAATAGTTGGTGTAAGGCATTCCCAACTTCTGACCCGCTAGACTTTGAAGCTGGCGAGAGGTTCAAGAAACGAGTGGGACGCTTAACAGACCCCCACTTTGTAGCTGCCTGTTCCTTGGCGGGTATAGACCCATCTCCACGACAAGCACGTAAGTGGAACAACGGGAAGGGGCTTGCTCGTAAGTTTAGAAATAAAGCCTTACAGGAATTATAATGCCAATGAGAAGTAAGTACGACAAAGACGGAAACTGTATTGAGACTCAAGTTGGACTCATAATCTGTTCACCTGGGCCAGAGACTGGAGCACCAGACCCAACAACTGCAAGGGAGTACAGGCTGATGTTTCCTTGTTGTGACTCATTTACACTGTATGAAGTTCCAGAATTAGAGGAAGTGAGGTGTAAGGGATGCGACAAGACAGTGGGGATAAAAAATCAATGGGAGTGGACGTAGTTAACTATGTAGAACCTAACGATGGTAGAAAGCACTTCCAGACAGGAGAACCTCAGTCTGCTAAGAACTGTGAGGAGTGCATCTACTTTGATCGTGACTTGGCAGCTGACAATCCTTGTGGCTTATGCTACGAGAGTAAGGATAAATATGAGTGGCGAACTGAAGATGCTAGATGTGGGGAAATGGAACTCCCAAGCGAACGAGTCTGTGAGGCACCAGTTAGAGAAGGCCAGTGCTGATGGCCTAGCATGTGTCGGTCACTGCTTGTTATACATGGATCATAAGGGAGATCACATACTTTGGTTGTACGATACCCACCTGGCATTTGACCCTGAGAATCCACCCCCTGAGGAGGATAGGAAGCGGTTAGAACGAATCTTTGATGGTTATGCTATGCTGGCTCAAAAGATCATGAACGGAGAAGTGGAGACTCACTAATGGACGAAGACTATGTTATGGTACCGCTTGAGTTTTGTGCTATAATGCCAAACGATGTTCTATGTCCTATGTGTGACGGCTATGCCTTCTTAAAGATGGAGGGTTGGACTAGTAAAAAACCTTGTCCTATCTGTAAGGGAGTGGGACAACTGAATGAATTTCACGTACCGTCTAAGCAGCGAATGGTTCAGATGGTACTGGCTATGACTCCAGCCTCTGATAGAGAGAAAGTTATCCAGGCGCTGACGGAGCAATAGCCTACAACTAAATAGAGTTTACGAAGCCTGTCTACTAGCGTAGATGGGCTTTTTTTGTGGTTTGGGCGTTGCCAGAAATCTTTTTTCCGTTAACAGAAAGGTTTGGACACCGTTTGGGGGCAGGTGGATTATAATCTGCTTTGGCACCCAAGATCTTAACAGCCTCATTAACTCCAGTGCAAATTTTCTGGTAAGCCCCTAAAAGGTCTAAGTCTTTACATCCAAGGTC
>PIXS01000225.1 GCA_003096255.1 Candidatus Bathyarchaeum sp.
CTGAAACATATGTAGGACCAAACAATGACTCAGACTCATAAACAACATTTTGAGCCTCTGAAAAGGGAATAAAAAAAGCTACACCTAAGTTGAAATCTTATTTATAATCATAAATGGACTGGTTAATTTCTTGAACATCTGTGGTTCCCCACCAATTATAAGATACATCAATGTTTTCATTTGAAGCAACATATAGATTGTACTCAGTGTTATCGTGAACATTGTTGTACATTATTGTAGATGAAGGATCAGGTTTTTGGATTCCCACCAGATTGTAGGTTATGGTGTTGTTTTGAATTATAGTGAGTCCTTCGTTTATTCCGTATTGATTGCCGGAGATAAGGTTATTTTGGATAATTGAATTACTGCCGACACTTATTCCACGGCTGTTGTTAAGTATTACGTTTCCTTCAATAATCATAGAGTTTCCACTTATTCCCGTCCAACATCCAGAAATTGTATTGTTAAAAAGTCGGATAAGTCCAGTTGAGACAATTCCAGTGTTAAAACCATTTCCAGTAAGAGTATTACCAGAAATCTTTGGGTTGCCACCATTAACATTGATGCCATAACCAACTCCGGATTCAGTGAACTCAAAGCAATTGTTAGTAATTATAGGTGTACTGTTGGCACTGGTAATTGAAATTACGTCGTTACCAGAGGGCTGACCGAATTGATTATTATTAATTTTTGGAGAAGCATCATTAACACGAATAGAAAGCCCCGTGATTTGCGCATTTTCTATTATGCAACCTGAACTGCTTTCCTCATTCCAGTCTGTACTAGGATTTTCAAAAAAGATTTTTTCGGTCGAATCAAAACTTGAGTACCCACTACCGATGAAATGTATTGCAGCCTCATTGTTGCCGCGAGCGTAGAGGGTACCTAAGACTTGAATGTAGTATTTTTCAAAATTCACGGAGGTTCCAGGCTCTATTGTAAGAGTAACATCATTAGCTATGAGGACATTTCCTGTGAGGGTGTATGGACTGTTTGTTTTTGTCCAAGTTGTGTCTGAGGATATTATGCCTGAGAGGTAAGTTGAGTTTTGTGCACAAACAAACGATGCAACGCCACACAACGCAAAGCCGCTAAGTAGCATAACAGTTAGGAATACACTCAAGAGCGAATTCTTCATTGCATGCCCCATTATAACCATTGCATTGACCTGTATTATTGCTTGCGGATTCTTGACTTACAGCACAAGCTAAACCGCAATAAACGTGTGCAAACAAAATCAAAACAAGAGAAGTCTTTGCACAAAAAAAGAAAGAAAAAGGACGCAATTACTTGCGTCTTCTAAGAACCAAAGCAGCAGCTGCTACAATAACAATGACGGCTGCGATTCCAATTGCGATGTAGGTACTAGTTGGCATCTCACTAGTCGGTGGCGGCGCTGTAGAAGGTGAGGACAAGGGGACTGAGCTGGTTGTTGGTGCGGGTTCAGAGGATGTTGGAGTTTGTGTTTGCTGCTCTGGTTCTTGTGTTGGGGTTACTGAGCCCTGTGGAGCGTCGGTTACGGTGAAGTATGTGGTTGCGTATGAGCTGCCATAGGATGCTGTGCCTTCAAAGGTGGCGGTGACTTGGTATGTGCCGGGAACGGGTGGGTTCCAAGAGATTCCATAGCTGCCGCCTATATCGCTTGTTGCTACTCCGATGTCTTGGGTGTTGCCGTTGGGGTCAATGGCTGTTACGTGAACGGGTACGCCGGTTGCGTCAATTGGTTTTTCTTGTTGTTCGTAGATGTATTCCATCCATGCTTGCTGGTCAGCATCTGATATTGCGGGTATGCCAGGTTTTCCGGGTGACTGGTCGTTTACGGTTCCAGTTATGAGAACTGCGGAGCCTTGGGTGACTACGTCGTTGTTGAGTTTGACTGTTGTTTCTGAGGGGCCTTTGCCTACGCAGTAGATTTGGTTGTCGTAGAAGTTGAGTCCAACGTAGTAGCCGTCAGCCATGCCGCCTCCGCCTCCCCAGAAGCTTAGCTTAAAGATTTCATCGCCGTTGGTGGCGTTGACGCATCTTAGGTATGAGCCTCGCCAGAGGGGCTGGGTTGGTGAGTGCTCGGTTGAGGTTGTGTAGATTTTGTCGTCAGAAATTGCCGTGATGCTTAGGGGGTATAGTCCATAGGGTGATTCAAAGCCTTCTTGACTGGGAGTGTATGTCCATTCGACCTCGCCAGTTTTTATGTCATACGCAATTAGTTCTGAGCCGCTCATGCCGCTTCCACAAGAGAGCAGCAATCCGTTGTAGATGTTGGTGTTCATGCCATAGTAGTTCCAGTTGTTCTCAGATTCGGTGGGTCCCCAGATTTTTTCTCCTGTTTCAAGGCTGTATCCCCAGAATTCGCGTGTCATGGGCTGCTTGAAGAAGAATACGCCGTCTTCAGGGTCAACATTAGGTCCGCTCATGACTCCTCCGCCGAAAATTCCGCCTGTGACTAGGTCGGGAATTTCGGTTTCAGGTGGAGTGTAGCTTATGTTCCATAGTAGGGCGCCTTCGTTGCCTGGTTCAAGGCTTAGAGCCCAAAGTTGACCTTTCTCGATGTAGGTTCCGTTGTTCTTGCCAGAGGTTCCGCCAATCACATATTGACCTTCACGAACTGCACGAACACTACCTGCTCCGGTCATGTCAGGTATGGTAACGTTTAGGGAGAAGCCGTTGTTGCCATCAAAGGTGTAGTTGAGGTATGTTCGCCACATCCAGTAGGTGTTGCCGTTGAAGGGCCGCATCCACAGGGCGCGGCTGGTGTTCCAGCATTGCAAGTAGAAGGGTGCCGTTGCGGGGGCGTAGGGGTTTTCGGGGTCAGATGTTCCAACTATGTTATAGTACAAGATGCTGCCGTCTTTACCGTAGACGTTGGTTCCTCCTGCTGGACCAAACATGCTGCCGCCGCCTGCCCAGGATGGGACGTTGATTAGTTCGCAGATGTAGTTTCCTGTTACGGCGTCAAAGAGTAGCCAGGTGTTGGTATCGCCAGTTCCAGCGTATCCGCCCATGGCGCCGGTGCTCCATAGGTAGGGGAATCCTCCGTGCTGGTTGGGTGATTCGTAGTTGTAGATTTGTCCAAAGGCTAGGGCTTCTCCGCTGATTCCACCTGAGTAGTCAAAGCCTGAGTAGGTTAGGCCTGTTACGGGTCCTGTGGTGTTGTGGTAGTAGAGAGTTTCGCCGGTGTAGAGGTCGATGCACCACCAG
>PIXS01000226.1 GCA_003096255.1 Candidatus Bathyarchaeum sp.
GATTATAGCATTGTGGGCACCTGACACTGCAGGACCATGATCAGCAACGATTTGCAAAACCAGCTCTATGAAACCTGTTCCCCATTTCGGGAGTTCCTTCTTGAACCACAGAAGACCAATGACTCCGCCGATTCCGTAGCCTTTTTCTACGACCTCAGTTAAGGGCACTCCAGCATACATAGGCTGGTCTCCCCTTTCGTCAGTGATTGTGCTGACAAAGTGGGTTGGCAGCCTCACCATTCCCTCAGCTATGGCAGCGCTTAAGTCCATAGGGGTTTTTCTGGGCTTCCTATCGGGTTTAGGCTTAACTTTTCCTTCATTCACCAGCTTGTCAAAAGTTTCTTTGATTTTTTTGCCCAAATCATCAAAGGAATCTGGAACAACAGCACCCGCTTCTTTCAAAGCCTTATTCTTTGCGTCAGCCGTTTCCACGTCAGTTCTTGCTTTTGCCCCCGCGTGACCAAACTGTACACCAGTTGAGAACATTTTGGAACATGTTCCGATACACCATGCAACCACGGGCTTCGTGATTTTTCCATTTTTCAGCCCGTTTACAATGTCATATTCGTCTCTGCCTCCGACCTCGCCGAGAAGAACAATCATTGCTGCATCCGGGTCCTGCTGGAATCTCATTACGTGGTCTATGAAAGTGCTGCCTGGATAGAGGTCTCCTCCAATGGCTATTCCTTCGTAGACGCCGTCACTGTTTCGAGAAACAATGTTATTCAGCTCATTCAGTAGACCACCCGACTTCGAAACGAAGGCAACGCTTCCTGGACGGTGCAGACGAGAAGCTATGATGTTGTCTATCATGCCGCCAGTGTTTCCTACCTTGAAGGCGCCGCCCTTGATTGCGCCAACTGTTGCAGGACCGATTATCCATTTTCCTTTCTGCTTCGCAAGGGCAATAAGCTCTCTTGTGTATCGTTCAGGGATTCCCTCTGCAATGATTGCTACTGTGCGTATGCTGTCAATTTCGAAGGCTTCCTTTGTCCTAGGATAAGCCGATCTGAAAGAAGCAAAATTGACCATCACATCAGCTTTTGGATGTTTTTCTGCTGCTTCTTTGATTGTTGTGTACATGGGCAGAATGATTTCTTCAGGTCCCCAGAAGCATTTGTGGTATCCGCTTCTTGTTGGATTAACGATTGCTGCAATGCTGGGGGTCTTTCGTTCACATGCATAATCGAAGTCAAGCATCCGTTGGATGGCTCTTTGCTGGTATCCAAAGATGATGGCTTGGGTGTTCTTATCAAACAGTTTGTAGTTGCTCATGTTTTTTCACGCTCCTGTGTTTCCCTTTAGTGCCATGGGAACTATCGAGGTTATGTGGGCTTCTGGTCCAAACACTTCAATAGGAACGCCAAGGGTTTTGCCAAGCTCTTTCATGTTTTTCAGCCCTTCCTGATAGTTTGGTCCACCCCTGCGAACAAAAATTCTGACATTGTTGTCGATTAGCTTCTGTTTGTACTCCTTTAGCGCCTTTATTATGCCCGTGAATGTCTTGGCGACATCAGTGAAGTTTGCGATGCCGCCTCCGACAATCAGAATTTTTCCCTTCGGATTCTTTTCTCTCGTCATGAGGTCAAGGATTGTTTTTGTGTACTGGTAGGTCTCGTCTGTGGAGGGGTTGCCGCTGTATTCTCCGTAATTTGCTAACTCATCATTGAAGCCTAAATCAAAAACGGTGTCTGTGTAAACGACACTGGCGCCGCCGCCCGCAACTAACGTCCACACTCTGCCGCTCGGATTCAGCACAGTTAGCTTCATGGAGGCGCCGCTTTTTTCATCCAAATCCTTAACGAACCGTTCTTCTTTCGTAAGTCCTCTTCCGAAGGGCGCTGGAAACTCTATGTCACCCCACTTGCTGGCACACACGAATTGGGCTGTGTCGTCAAGGCGTGCAACCGTGTCTAAGGGTATGAAGGCGTCTTTGGTCATTGCCATGGGGTTTATTTCAAAATAGGCGAAGCCCAAGTCTACATAAAACTTGAACAAGCCTTTAATGAACGCGGTAACCATGTCTTTTTCTTCTTCAGGAACTTCTTTAGGTAGCTTTGATGCTATTTCGATGTCGTCTATGCTAGAAAGAATTGGAACCTGTATGGTTACAACAGTGTCCCAAACTGATTCAATGTCTACGCCTCCGTGGGCTGAGAAGTAGATGACGTCGCCTTCCCTGTTCGAGGTTATGGCAACATAATATTCCTTGTTCTTGTCATGGGGAACAAAGGGTTCGATAAGAAAATGTGTGAGCTTGTCGGTAACTTTTCCTATTGTAACATCCTTGTTCATGCGTTCATTTAGCCAGTTCTTTGCTTCATCAAAGGTGGTGTTAAGAAGTATGAGATTGTGTTTTCCTCTTTTTCCAATCAGTTGATCCGGCTTGACAACCAGCTTGTCTTGTTTTAGCCAAGGATTCTGTTTGGCAAGCTCATCCATGTTTGTTGCTGGATGAATCAAAGCTATTTTTCCGTCATACTTTGCAAGGTTTGGAAAATATTCTGTCCAATATTTTGCCATCATCTTTTTTCCATGAAATTCACGGATTCCTCTCTGAGCCATTTTTTGTCTTCCTTTTAGTTATCCTTCAGTCTGTTTACTTGTTTTTGATGTAAGAAAGCATTCCGCCCGCAAGAAGAATGTCCCGCTGCCGTTCTGAAAGGTCATAGTTTACTTCAAACTGTTTTCCTTTTGTAAGATTCTTCACAATCAGTGGCTTATTCTGTGACAGCACATCTCTGATGTCTGGAATCTCAAGTTCGTCCCCAGAGTCTATGAGGTCATAGTCTGATTCTGTTTTGAACGTTAAGGGGATAATTCCGAAGTTGATCAGGTTTGCTGAGTGAATTCTTTCAAAGGATTTGGCGATAACCGCTTTTACCCCCAGAAACATTGGGCACAGGGCTGCGTGCTCCCGTGAGGAGCCTTGACCGTAGCTTAGTCCGCCTACGATGATGTTGTGTTTTCCGTTGTCTCTGTTCTCGGAGGCTCGCTTGTAGAAGGTGTCATCCACTATCTCAAACACAAACTCAGAATACTTGGGCACATTAGACCTATACTTCATCCTGCTACCCGCGGGGATAATGTGGTCTGTGGTGATTTTGTCTCCCACTTTGATTGTGACGACTCCAGAGATTTCTTCTGGCATAGGTGGATTAGATGGCGGGTCGCCAATGTTTGGACCACGGTAAATCTTAACATCTTCTGGAGTTTCTGAAGGCAAAAGAATCATGCTGTCATCAATATAGAATGTCTCTGGCATCTCTACCATGGGATAGTCTATTCCAAGGTCTCTTGGGTCAGTCATTTTTCCAGTTAAGAGGGATGCAGCGGCTGTTTCAGGGCTTGTCAAGTACAGGTTCGCAGTCTTTGTTCCAGAACGACCAAAAAAGTTCCTGTTGGACGTGCGGATTGACACTGCCTCTGTTTGAGGTGACTGACTGTTTCCGATACAGAATCCGCAGACGGGCTCTGTGATTCGGGCTCCAGTAGAATACAGGTCGGCTAGTGCCCCGTCTTTGGCGAGGTTCTCGATGACCTGTTTTGAGCCTGGAGAAACAACGAAGCTGACTGAGGGATGAACTTTTTTGCCCTTCAATATTTTTGCTACAGTCATCAGGTCCTTGTAAGAAGAGTTTGTGCAGCTTCCGATGCACACCTGATTAACTTGCATTCCGCTGAGCTCTTTCACTGTTTTAATGTTGCCAGGACTGTGTGGAAAGGCGACTAACGGAACTATCTCGCTCAAGTCAATGTCAACTACACGGTCATACTCGGCGTCTGGGTCGGCTTTGACTTCAGTCCAGTCTTGTTCTCTGCCTTGAGCTTTCAGGAACTGTTTTGTGGTTTCGTCTGATGGAAACACTGAAGTGGTGACTCCACATTCTGCGCCCATGTTTGTTATTGTTGCCCGTTCAGGAACAGAAAGGTTTTTGGCTCCTTCTCCTCCATACTCGAAGACAGTGCCGACGTTGCCTTTTGTTGTGAAGGTTTCCAGAACCTTCAGGACCACATCTTTTGCGGATACCCAGGGTTTCAGTTTTCCCTTCAAATTTATTTTTGTGACTTTTGGACACGTCAGATAGAAGGGTTCGCCTCCCATGGCAACAGCAATGTCTAACCCTCCAGCTCCGATGGCAATCATACCCAGTCCGCCAGCTGTTGGCGTGTGACTGTCAGAGCCTAACAGAGTTTTTCCGGGTTTTCCGAACCGTTCAAGGTGAACTTGATGGCAGATGCCGTTTCCTGCCCTTGACAATAGGATGCCATATTTGGCTGCGACGGATTGTAGGTAGCGGTGGTCGTCTGCGTTTTCGAAGCCCACCTGGATTGTGTTGTGGTCTATGTAGCTTACAGAAAGCTCGGTTTTGACTTTTGAGAGTCCCATAGCCTCAAACTGTAGATAGGCCATGGTTCCGGTTGCG
The DNA here is from genome assembly GCA_003096255.1 of Candidatus Bathyarchaeum sp. The sequence continues at coordinate 4,428 of PIXS01000226.1, forward strand.
TCCTGTGTTAAAGTCTGGTCAATTTTTATAGCAATTTCTTTGCCTGGTTCAAATTTTCCCTCTACCAGGTGCTCTTCTATTATCTTCTGAGTTATACTCTTACCCATGCATTTTCCTCTCCGTCCAATCATTTTCGGGTTATTTTGCGTGAAGCCACGCAATCCTAAAAACCTCTTATTTTCAGCGTATTCCTCATATAAAACATTAACGAATGTACACATTCACTGCACTTTTTAAGGTAACAACTGTTTTTGCATTAAATAAAGAGTCCTAAAGTAACTACTGGAGAATTAAAAAGCGCTATAAACAATTAATTGCACAGATGTAGCAATAAGGGAATAAGTTTTCATGATAAAGGGTTTTATCTGAGGGTTCATGTCAGATATTAGAACAGTAATGGTGTGTTTGTGTTGAAGATTGCTTTTCAGGGAGAGTTTGGTGCGTATAGTGAGATGGCGGTTTACAGTTTTTTCGGTGAATCTGTTGAAATTAAACCCTGCAAAAGCTTTGATGATGTCTTCGAAAGCGTCAAAACTGGAGACGTTGACTATGGGGTTGTTCCCATCGAAAACTCAATCGAGGGCAGCGTAAACCGCACCTACGACCTATTCCTCGAATATGACCTCAAGGTCTACGGCGAAATAATAATCAGAATCAGCCACTGCCTCATAGCCCATGAAGGCACCAAAATAGAGCAAATCAAA
>PIXS01000227.1 GCA_003096255.1 Candidatus Bathyarchaeum sp.
AAAGCAGAATGAAGGTTGTCTCTTCAGCCCGCCACGCAAAAGGCAAAATCAAAGTTACTTTAGACAAAGAACGCCCTATGTCCCAATGCCCACTCTACGACAGGTACGAAATCCAAAGATACGACCTCCACCCAGGCTACAGTTTTGCCCACATGCACGAAAGGATACCGCAAGGCACGCCCTACTACATCGACAGCGGAAACAAATTCGTAGAACGCATCGTCCGTGCCCTTTATTACTTCAAACAATGCTCCCTCATCGGACCTTCAGGAACAGGAAAAACTCACATCGTCTACCTTGTCGCAGAACTGTGTGGCTTGCCAGTTTATGAGGTCAACTGCGGTCTCCAAACATCATCATACGACCTCATTGGACGATTCATCGGTCTTGGAAAAGAAAACTGGATCGACGGCATGGTAACCCGTTGGCTACGAACAGGCGGAATAATGTATCTTGACGAAGCAAACATGATGAAGCAGGACGTAGCCACCAGACTGAACCCCGTACTCGACACCCGAGGTCACCTTGTCCTGAACGAAAAAGACAACGAATGTGTACACAGACACAAATACGGCTACATGGTAATCAGCATGAACCCCCACTCATCTGAGTTCTCTGGAACAAAACCATTGAACGCAGCCATGAGGCGCCGAATGGCAGTGTGGATAAACTTCGATTACACTAGCGTCGGCGAGCAGATTTCACCAAATGAAGTAGAACTGCTAAGGAAGCGAGCCCAAGTTGACGAAGATACAGGCTACAAGATTATTCAGGTGGGCGCTGAGCTGCGGAGACAATACAAGGCAGGAGACTTGCCATACGGTCCATCTCTGGGAGACCTGATAAACTGGGCAACACTGGTTTATGACGGCAACACCCCAAATGTTGCAGCAGAGGAAACAATAATCGCGTTAACCAGCGACAACACCGAAGTTCAAGCTGACGTTAGGAGAATCGTGGAGTCGGTGTTTCCACCACCTCAATAGACGAAAAATAGCAAAAAATACGGCGGTAAAGGCTATGGGATTCCTTGATTATGCGTGTTCTCTCTCTCTTCAGAAAGACAACATGAAGACAGGAATCTGTGTTGACCAAAAACTGAAACAGCCAATTCTCACCCATGAAAAGGCAGGATTTAATGTAACTCTGCCCCTACCAATCATATCAGAAAATGAAGAAACAGAAGAAAAAACCACATCTTTTCTGGGCTACACATTCCCAACAGACGACATGGGAAAAGCAAGAGTCGGGCGCCTATTCAGAGCCTGCGTTTACCACCTCACAACCCACACATTGATGCCCATGACTGAAAGTTTGAAAGCATCAAAGCGGCGTACAACCCTTGACAGATTCATTGATTCGCTAGTCAAGGACACTTACGTCAACTCATATCTTGCAGCATGGTATCCTGACAAACTTGCTGACATCGCATACGCAAACTCGTTGATATATTCAAAAATTAAGCCTGTACAAACCATCTTTAGCCCAGCAACCCGCCTAATGACTGCACTACTTACAAAGATCAACATGGGCACTGTGAAGGGAACGCTCCAGCCAGAAGAAGAGGAAACCGTGAACCAGCTGGCAGAAAAAGTTGGTGCCCTGAAAGAGGAGATTATGATGTCTCTTGCCATGGAAAGCACAGAATTTGGCGAGGCAATGGCAAACACCGCCAAGGAAGTGAATACAACTCTGGAAATGTTTGGACCAATTCTGGAAGCTCCTTCATTACAATACATGGAATACAACGGTCCATGCACGATATTCTCTAAAACTGAGACACTCAGCGAGTATGAGACAGAACAAATTTTCAGAAAATCTTTGGAAACATTAGGAGGCACAATTCCCTCAGAAGACTCTATTGAGTCGTGTTGGAGAAAAGAATCGAATGTAGAAGCGTCCCAAGCATTTGTCACATGGCTCACTCAGGATGAGCGGGAACAAAGAATGCTATCAAAGCTGCAGCCTCACGTCGAATGGACCAGATTCAAATCAGTCAGCTTCCCAAACCAAGACTACACCAGATACCTACGAGCAAAGGATATAGTCAGGGGAACAATCCGCAGACTACTAAACAAACTAACCATCGCCAAGGACGCCTTAGACGAAGACGCAGGCAAACTATACGGAGAACTGGACCTACCAGCAGTCGTACAAATGATGACAACAGGCCAACCACGACAAGACGTTTTCAAACGGGACGAATTCCTGAAAAGCAGCTACGCATGGAGCCTAGTTCTAGACGCCAGCGCAAGCATGAGAGTTAAAGGCGAATACGGCAGAGCCCTAGCGATTTGTGTCGCAGAAGCTGCAAAAGAACTGCTGAAAGACCCGACATCATGGTCGTTTTTTGCTTTCAGTGACCAACTATATGTGCTCAAAGACGCTGCGGAAGCCTATTCACGTAGAGTAAGAGCCAGAATTGGCGGACTAAAGTTCGGCGGTTTGACGTACATGCCTGATGCAATTCAGGTTGCGGGAAACATGCTTGCTCAAAGATTTGACGAACAGAAATTTTTGATAGTTCTTTCTGACGGCTGGCCCTATGGCTATAAAGGGATTCCCATGGCTCTATCTGAAACCATTACTACACTGGAAAGAAAGGGCGTGCTGGTGATTGGGGTTGGGTTGGAAACGGATAGGATGGAGAACTTCTTCAGACGGAGTGCTGCAGTGTATGACCAACGGGACCTCATTAAACGATTTGCGAATCTATACGTAAAAATGTCAGAAGCTGCCACCGAAGGCTAAAACGGAATTGCCAAAAAAAGCTCTCTGGCACCAAAAATGTGGTCATTCAGGTTTATACGGTTGTTGAAAGAGAGATTTTGCCCAAGAACTCAAACTTTTTCCCAAACTCGTCCCCAGGTTCCTTGTTCAAAACAATCTTTTCGGGAACACCTTCATGCAGGTATGCAATGTAAAGCATGTTTTCTCCGAGACCCAGCCGCTTCAGGTCCTCAATGTTTCCCAGAATCTTTTCAAGCTGACCAATTTTGCCTTTTATTTCTTCTATAGCATCAAAAAGAATCTGAGCCTCGCCATAATCCTCTGTAGAAAGCATAAGGTCCTTGAATTGAACCCAACCAGCCTTTTTTCCTTTCTTTTTTCCTTTGCCTTTACTTTTGCTGTCGCTGGAAGTGTTTTGGAAACCAGACAGCTCTTTGAACCATTCCTTGTCTCCATCAGTTTCTGCTTTCTCTCTTAGGAGGGAGCCAAGCCGTTGACCGTATTCGTCACTCAAGTATTTGTATAAGCTGATTTGTTCTTCAAGTTCTTCACTAAGGTCCCGTAGAGAATAGAAGTTTCGTATCTCAGTAACCACACAGTTCACCGTCTCAGAACGCTGATTAAAGCGCTCCTTTGAATCCAGTTTTTTTACAAATATTCTAGCTGAGGGGATGATACTAAGAATTTGTATGTAACATTCTGCTACACAAAGAACTCGAAAGCCCTGAGGCTTTTGCTGTTTATTGAAGGTTCGGTTTCGGTTTGCAGAGAAAAGGTTGTTGTATGTTTGAGGTGTGGGAAGCAATGAAATAGATTAGCAGGTATATGGAGAATCCCACTGTTTGGCGTACCATGTCGGGGCTAGCCCAGAACCAGCTTGTTGCGCCGCTGTAGTGGTATCCGGCAACAAACCATGCAAGAAACACGTCAATTATTGGGTCAACTATTTTTGACAGGCGGGAAGGCAATGGAACAAAGTGAGAGTTTAGGCATATGATTAGGTAGATTGGGATGTTGATGAGGATGTCAAAGAGTGTGAGCCCCGCTATGATGCCGTAGTTTTCCATAAAGGCTCTGACAAGGAGGTTGCCTTCTTCGGTGGGAGTGTTGATGAAGACAAGAGTAGCAAAGTAATCTAACAGAATAAAGCCGAAGAGCAGGAAAGCCCTCTTCAGCCATATGTTGTTTTTTGGAACTAAGTATCTACTTAAGGATATGATTTGTTCCCTGTTGACGACCATTTGGGTGGTTTCCCTGCGTATATGATATCGTATCGTTCCAGATAAACTGTTTCGTGAAGGAGCAAGCATCAAACGTTCAGCAGTTAAAAGAAATTAGGGGACTTGAACATTATTCGCGACTTTTCTCATAGATGTGTGTGTTTAAGTTAATATGTACGCATTCTAAAATGGCTGACAGCACTAATGTTGCATATACGAGTGGAAAAGAGGAAAAATAACCGAGTTTAGATTCGAATTCCGAATATGAATGGTGAGTATTGATTCATAGTTCATATTCATACGGTTTAAATGCTCAGCGCAATAACCTCCACTAAACATTGGAACTAAACTCAGGTTGGATTTCCTTGGAAACGCTGAAAATAAAAACAAGAAACTCTGACGGGCTATACGACGATGACGCTCCCGTATGGAAGCTCCTCAGAAAAGAAAGAAAGCCCTTCGACTTTCTTGCAGACATCGAGAAAACATTTCTCCAGTTTGACCTCTCACGAAACGAAATCAGAGTCTACCTATACCTAGCAAGGTCCGGAGTCCAAAAGGCTCGAGAAATCTCAGACACCCTATCCCTACACAGAACCGAAACCTACAGAATACTAAGAGACTTGGAGAAACGAGGACTCATATCATGCATTTTGGAGAAACCTCTAAAGTTTACAGCAGTTCCCTTTGAGAACGCCTACGATGTACTCATAAAAACCAAAAAACTGAACGTGGAACTTCTGGAAAGAAAAAAGAAAGACTTAGTTGACCTTTGGTCATCAATTCCGCAACAGAAAGCGGAACCCGAAACCAAAGAAATATTCCAGATACTTGAAGGAGAAGAGCAACTGATTCTGAAAGCCAGCGAAATTGTTGACAAAACCAAAAAAGAAATCTGCGTAATAGCTCCTGACCTAGATCTTCTACGTCTCTACCATTCCGGCATCACAGACAGCTTAGAGAAGATGGCAAAAAAGAAGACAAAGGTGATGCTTCTAACTAACAGTTCGGCGAAAAGCCGCTTCATCACAGAAAAGATGGGACTAAGTAACGTAAAGTACCTGCCAGTAAAATCTGATGACTTGCCAAGTTTCATACTGTCTGACCAAAAAGAACTTCTTTTCTCAATAAATAACGGAAACGAACAACAAGATGCTGACTCCAGAAGAAGAAAAGAAAAGATTTCGTTTCTCTGGACAAACTACAACACATTCATCAAAGCTCTGAAATTACTCTTCACAAACTTATGGACCTCAGAAACAGCTTCAGGCAACAAAGAGTTAGTCCAAGTCCCTGCATCCACAAAATAAACAGGCGGAAACAACATGGCGGCTAACAACAAAGCGGGTGAACACAAGAAAGAAACAAAATCACAAACGAATCTACATAGACTGCATACACTCACCCATAACACATACTACATATCCCTAAGGCTCTCAAAACAAATTCTCGAAACAATCCGAGAAAGCAATGGTTACAGACAATGTAATGCATAAAATTTTGGGGAAGAAGCAGTGACAACGCAAGTGGAGTTCGAAAAACGCAAAAAAAGAACCGTCAATTCTGATGTAAGAACAGAGAAGTCACAGATTCTGTTGTCGCATAGATTAGAAGAAAAACAGGCGTATGAGCTAACGGATTCTCAGGCGTTTTGTAGCCTATGTGGGTCTTATCATAAACCTAGCGCCAAATTAAGATGTGTGTTGAATCGTGCAATACGAAAAATTGAAGTGAAGAATGTTCCCCCGGCACATTGAAGGAAACAGAAAGGCTGAAGGGTTCACATTTTTCGGATTTAGCATTGTTTTTTTATGTAGAAGACTGCTTGGTCTCCTTGCTTATTTTCGTTGAGTTCTTTTGCCAGTTCTTTGTATCGTGTTATATCTTTTTTAGAAAATATGCTCTTGTTGGGGTTTATGCGGTAAGATTTTGGCGAGTAAAGCGGAATGTTTTGTTGAAACTGTTCACTACCCAAAAACTGGGAACTGGTTGAATCATAGTATTAGTTTTATCACATTTTATTTGTTTCTAAGATGGCGTTTGGTGCACAAAGCAATAGGACAGAAAACTCAAAAACAAAGCAAAGAATGACTAGGATGAAAGGTGAGCAACTACTGTCAGCAATTAGGTCAGAGTCCCTAGATTCCGCCAATTATGTTTCGCTACAGGTGACATTCGCTAAAAGGAAGATTTCTCGCAGGTCATATAGATGAGCTGAAACTATCATTGGATCATTTTCTGCTTGAGTTTCTGCAGTGAAAGATATTGTGTAGGTTCCGTTTCCGTAGTCGGTGACACTCGGCGAGGGAGCGGCTACCTGATTTTGGTTCATGTCTCAGGTGACTATGCTCTGAACTTAGGTTTTAGCTCCAACAATTTAGAAGCGTTACATCTATAGTCCAGTAGTCTTGTGAGGTGTCTCCTGTTTCTGTTTCTCCAAGGAAGCGGATAGTGAATATTGAAGAGGTCAGGTATGACGTAACTGTTGCATTGTTCCATCCAACATTAAGAGTAGTAAGGGAATCCCATGAGGAACCAGTCCAAGCGTCCACCATAATATTTTCTCCACTAGTTGAGCCCAGGTAAATGCACAGTTCCTCGTTTGTTTCATCAAAGTCCACGTTTGTCCACTGAACCTCCAAATCTAGCTCATAGTTATCAGGCGAATACGCTTCTTTGGTTACAGTCACTAAATCAACATAGGCGTGTTCATCGTTTCCGCCGCCTCCACTTTCAACATCAATTGCTTCCCATTTGATCATGAAATTAGATACAAAATAGCGGGAATCAGTTATTTTTTGCTCGTAAAGATTCCAAGTGCCCTCCGTGTAAAGGTTGCCTAAATCAGTTACTTCGACCCAAGAAGTTCCATCAAAGTATTCAAGATGCAACTCGTTGGGGTCTAATGATGCATCATAGAATTCGAACGATACATAAATGGAAACTGCATCAGAGCAATCTAACTCGGCTGTTGTCAAGTTTCCGTCTACACCGCTTTCTTCCCCGTCAAAATCGGCTGAGTAGCTACCATCATAGTATTGATCAGTTTCGTTGTTCCAGTTGCCTGTTGCAGTCCAATCCGCTGGGGGCCAACTGCCTTCAAATGATTCTGCATCAATTAAAGTATAATTGGTCAAGACGTTGCCAGTATTTCCTTCAGTCAAAGTATCATAGACTGAGTCTGGACCGACTTGTTGCGCCCCAAATGCAGAGTGTGTGCCAATGTCAGCGCTTGAATCAACGTTTGATATGTTGTTATCTACGTAATCATAAGATGCTTCGCTGCATGTGACGTTTGCCATAACGAATACGTCTCGCAAATCATAAACATGAGCTGAAAGG
>PIXS01000228.1 GCA_003096255.1 Candidatus Bathyarchaeum sp.
AGTTTTTTCAGTCCATTCTACCTTGCTAATTGTTTTGAAAAAGAGGTAACTGAAACCTCATGACAGGAAGTTGTTGATGAGCACAGGTCCTCAGAGCAGGGGGATAAGTGCTATTTCCTGCCTTCAAGTTTTTTCAGCCTCTTCTTCAACTAATTCCCAAAAAAAGAGGGAGAGATTGGTTTTTCTCCGTTTATTTGCGTTTTCTGATAGCTATGTAAGCTACTGCACCGATAACACATGCAGCCACTACAACTATGACAATTGCTACTTCAGTCGTAATCAGTGGCGTTTCTGTTGGTTCGGGTTCAGGTTCCTCAGGTGTTTCTGGTGTCTCTGGTTCTTCAGGAGTTTCAGGCTCTTCAGGTGTCTCTGGTTCTTCGGGAGTTTCAGGTTCTTCGGGCTCTATTGGCGTGCCAGGTGTTTGTGCTGGACCTACAGTTACCCATGTTGTTGCTGATGAGCTTCCATATGACTCGTCACTAGCAAACGCTGCAATTATTTTGTATGTGCCTTCTTTTGTTGGAGTCCAAGATACACCAAATGTTCCTGAATATCCGTCTGTTACAACAGTACCGATGTCAAAGTAAGACCCGTCTGAACCAATAGCAGTCAATGTCACTGGAACACCAGTAATGATTCCATCTCCTTTAATTCCAGCGATGGGCATCTGCATATGTAAGTATTCCATTTGTAGCTTCATCGAGTCTTTGGAAACACATGGCGTGTTTGGTTGTGCAGGTGACATGTCAAGAACGGTTCCCTTTATTGTGAAGGCAGTTCCTTTTGGTACAGCATCGTCGGGAGCAGTTACTGTTGTAGCGCTTTTACCCTTGCCGATAACAAACATGTATCCGTCTCTAGCACCAAGAGCCAAATATCCGTCAGCTATAGCCATCATCATTCCATTGCGAGTGTGTTGACCAGAGCCGGAAATTCCTAAACTCCAGACAAGCTCTCCAGTTAATGCGTCAACACAAACTGTCGGCAGTCCCCTATAGTATGGAGCTTCTGGCGAGTGCTCGCAAGAGTATATGTAGAGTTTTCCGTCAGCACAAAATCCTGGAGCGTGGAATGGATAGACAGTTTGCCCTTCACTGCCAGTGTACTCAGTCTCGTATGGATATGGTGCGTCTATTTCGAATTTCCAGTCTATGTTGCCAGTATCCCAATCAATACAGTAGATTCCAGTCATAGCTACCCAGTAAAGTTTACCATATGCATTAATTACTGAATAAGATCCCCAACCTGGTGCGTCCCAAGGATAATCAAAGGTCTCAGTTTGCCACACCAAGTCACCTGTCCACAAGTTATATGCTTGGTAAAATCCTTTGTCTGAAAGTACAGCAATTAATCCGTGATCTGCGGTGTTAGCTGATCCGCTGTATTGTGGCTCATCTATTGTTTTATCCCAAAGCAATTCACCAGTCAATAAATTAAAGGACTGAATTCTTTGTCCAACACGAATGTCACCCGCTTCAACATTTGATATGGTAGCGCCTACACCGACGTTCCAATCAGTCAAACCACTGCTAGGCAAGTTATTTCTAGCATATGACGTGTTACTGATTATTCTGTTCTGGAAGTTTCCAGTTGTTCCGATTGTTGTCCAATTAATCAAGCGATAGTTACCATCGCCAAGGTTTTGTACACCCAAAACATGTCCATTCTTGTAATAGGTACCGCCACTACGCGTCATTGGAGCAATTGAAACATTAAGAATCATGGCGCCAGAAATCGGGTCATACTTTCGCAAGTATCCATCACTAATCGATAAGAGGTAGGGTTTCTCTGGTCTAGGAAGCGCTTCAATGCCACGACCTACAAGACCTGTAATGTAAGAAGAAGGCGCGTATTCGATTAGGTCAGGTTCTGATTCCCCAGGATAGAGTGGGCGTTCCCAATATATTTCTCCTGTACGTAAGTCATATGATTGCCAATATGTTTGAGTGCTTGGGCCATTTGGTTCTGGTTTGTTAACTGGTTGGTAACCTCTTCCTGCTAGTATCACTGTTGGGCGGTTATACCATGCGGGTGACCAGTAAATATCGGATGAAGATCCCCAATCTCCTCCTACTAATCCACCTAATTCGTATTGGCGTTTCCAAACGATGTGCGGGCTTTCTGGTCCTGGAACCCATGGAATGAATGCGTAGTTTTGGTTTGGAGTTGGGTTTGTGTCAGGATAATATTGATCCCAAACTGCACCCCCACCGCCAGAACCATACCATGGATAGTCTCCTAGTATAGACCACCATTCTCTGTTTTCGGTGTTAACTGGTCTTGTCCAGTAATCTGTTGGAAGCTGAGATTCAGGCCACCCGTATATAGGTTCTTCTTGAACTGTTATCGTTTTTTCAGGAGTAGAGCTTGGAGGCATGTATACTGATTCGGAATAATAGTTGCCGCCAGATTCAGCTGTTACGATTTCACCGGCTACATATCGTCCTGCTGGGAAGTAGCAACCTGGGAATTCAAATTTGAGTTTCCAGTCACCTACTTGGTCTGCTATCCATTCGAACCATGCGGTTCCGTCTGCAACATAAGAGTCCATTGTAAATTGCGTTACCGTTCCGTCTGGTTTTGTTATAGTAAATTTGAAGTCTAGATATTTTCTGTTCGCGTCCGGTGCGGGTGTAACCCATATGTTTACAAGGAATATTTGTCCAAATCCAACAGGGTTTGGTCTGTAGCTAATGTATGCTTGGGAATAGGTTGCTATGTCGGCTGTTACTCCAGCAGGTAATGGTCCACTTGTGGGTTGTTCAGCAGCAAGTTGAGCCTGAACAGTGTTTGCGGTGAAGAGCATAAGAGCGGAGTTAACTAAGATCGTTAAAAGGAGTAGTGTTAGAATTTTGCTTCTTGTTTTTTGTTCATTTTTTATACTTATCATTCTTTTTCCTCTTTTTTATTGTTTTTAATTTTTGAGCACAGATTTCTTTTGAAAAAATTGTAGGAAATCAGGGATTGTTACATTTGAAGAGTTATGATAATTCTTGAATTTCAAACGTACAAGCTTATCGCTAGTTTCTCGAATTTTGATTTCCCCCTGACGGTTATTTGACATCCAATTGACTAATTATTATGTATTAATTAGTGCTCTTAGATTTTTACAGTATCTCTG
>PIXS01000229.1 GCA_003096255.1 Candidatus Bathyarchaeum sp.
AAAGTACTTTAAAATCTTCCATTCTTTATCAGGAGAAACTAGGGTCTGTGCAATTATCGGCGACCCCGTAGAACATTCCCTGAGCCCAGTGATGCATAACGCAGCCTTTAACGAGTTAGGACTAAACCTTGTTTATGTTGCCTTCACAGTAACTCCTACAGAGTTGAAAACAGCAATTTTAGGCGCAAAAAGTTTGAACCTTCGTGGATTAAACGTGACCATGCCCCACAAACACACAGTAATGAATTACCTTGACGACGTTGACCAAACTGCCAAAAAAATTGGGGCCATAAACACCATTCTAAATAACAACGGAAAACTCGTAGGATACAACACAGACGGCGCAGGAGCAATGATAGCCCTGCAAGAAAACGGCGTTGACGCCGAAGAAAAGAAACTGGTTTTACTTGGGGCAGGTGGTGCAGCAAAAGCAATCGCGTATCAGGCGGCCCAAGATGTTGAAGAACTTGTTATACTGAACCGAACCGCGGAAAAGGCACAAAACATAGCTGATGATTTGCAAAGTTTTGATGCCAAAGTAAAAGGTAAACTGCTTTCTTCTGCTTCACTAAAAGAAGAACTGTCAAACACTGACATTTTGGTTAACGCAACTTCTGTTGGAATGCACCCCAGCAGTGACAGTAGCCCCGTTCCTGCCGAGTTGTTACGTTCTGGTTTATGTGTGATGGACATAGTTTACAATCCCTTAAACACTAAACTTCTAGATGACGCAAGAACCGCAGGCGCAAAAACCGTTTCAGGAGTTGAGATGCTCATTTATCAGGGCGCAGTTGCCTTCGAAATCTGGACTAACTGCCCTGCACCTGTTGAAGCAATGAAAAACGCAGCATTAAATGAACTGAAAAAACAGGGTGTAAAATGTTGACCGAACACGGAGAAGCAGTTTCTCACGGCGCTGCCACAATAATTAATGCAATAGCAACTGGAAAAGGAGCGGCAGTAGGCGTCGACCTTTGGACAAAAGCCTCAGTGTCACTTACGGATGAGGCAGGACATGTGGAAGTTTCTATTCAATCTGATTGTGCAGAGAACCCTGTGTTGGCGCAAAAAACTGTTTTGCATGTTTTCAAGAATTTCAATGTAGAGAAAGAGTTTGGAGCAAAAGTCCAAACAACCTCAAACATTCCCGTAGCACGAGGACTAAAAAGCAGTAGCGCCGCGGCAAATGCCATAGCCTTGGCAACAACCGCCGCTCTCAGACGTAGTCTAGATGACGTAAAAATTGTGAACTTGGGTGTAGATTCTGCTTTGGACGCAAAAGTAACAATAACTGGCGCCTTTGACGATGCTTGTGCCTCATATTTTGGGGGCGTAGTGATAACAGACAACCTTGAACGCAAAATTGTGAAACGTTATGAGTTAAAAGAAGACCTCGCAGTCTTGTTTTATGTTCCAGAAAAGAAAACTTACACTGTAAGCTCTAACGTTCAGCGCGTTAAAGCCGTCTCTGACGCAGTTAATGTAGCTTACAAAGAGGCTCTGAACGGAAACTACTGGGCAGCTCTAACAATAAACGGTTTGATATACTCTTCAGCTTTAGGCTTTGACCCCTCTCCTGCCGTTGACGCACTCGCTGCAGGGGCAATTGCATCTGGTTTGTCTGGAACAGGGCCCGCAGTTACCGCGATTGTTCAGGAAGACAAAGTTGGTCTTGTAAAAGATTCGTGGCAGACACTAGATGGAGAAATCTTGCAAGCAAGAATTAATCTTCAGAAAGCTAGGGTGGTAAACTAAAAAATGGACGTAACAGTCAACAACACAGAACGTTTGTCTGGTGCTGTTTCGGCTCCTCCCTCAAAAGCTTACACCCACCGAATGCTCATAGCCGCTTCCCTATCAAATGGGACCTCAAACATCTTCAATCCCCTAGTTTCTGATGACACAAACGCCACCCTTGAAGCAATAAACGCACTAGGGGCAGAAATCGAACAAAAACAGAACTGCTGGACAGTACATGGACAAAAAACTCCCAAAACCCCTGCCAAACCCATAGATTGTAGAGAATCTGGTTCAACTCTTCGTTTTATGATACCTGTTGCAGCTCTTGCAGATGGGCCTTCAAAGTTTCTTTTTGGAGCATCCTTTGCACGAAGACCTGTATCGCCTCTCTTGGATAGTCTGAAGGAACTGGGGGTTGAATCTGAAGTTCAAGAAGATGGCTCATCAGTTCTGATTGCAGGGGGCGGTATACGTGGGGGGAAAACTTCGATAAGAGGTGACATAAGTTCCCAGTTTATTTCTGGGCTTTTGTTTGCTTGTCCCAAAGCAAAAGAAGACACTGAAATTTCGGTTACTACTTCTTTAGAGTCTCTTGGTTATGTTGAGATGACCCTTGAGGTTCTCGTTAAACATGGCGTCGAAGGCACGGTAAACCCAAGTCTTTCGCGTTTGTTAATTCATTCAAACCAAAACTTTGTTCCCTGTGACCATACAGTTCCAGGTGACTTTTCGTCTGCTGCTTTTCTGTTGGCAGCCGCCGCTGTAACGTCTTCTAAAGTAACAGTGCAGAATCTTGATTACGAAACATCCCAAGGCGACCGAGCAATCCTTGAAATACTTCAAGAAATGGGTGCAGCAGTAAAAATAGGCGAAAATTCTGTGGAAGTTGAAGGTGGCAATCTTGTTGGGATTGACATCGATGCAAAAGACATTCCTGATTTAGTTCCTATTTGTGCTGTTCTTGCTTGCTATGCTGAGGGACGTTCTGAAATTTATAACGCGAAACGGCTGAGATTCAAAGAGTCAGATCGTTTGGCTTCTGTAACCGCTGAACTGCGAAAGATGGGTGCTGAAATTAAAGAAAACGATGACGGGTTAACCATTAACGGAATATGCAAGTTGCAGGGTGCACAGATTGATCCTCATAATGATCACCGTATTGCTATGTCTTGTGCGGTTGCGGCTCTTGGAGCCAAGGGAGAGACTAAAATTCAAGATGTTGAATGTATAAATAAGTCGTATCCGCAGTTCTTCAGTGACCTGCGTGCGTTAGGAGCAAATGTCATTGGGATCTAACTCGATTGGAAAAGAATTCGTTGTAACATGCTTTGGCGAAAGCCACGGAAGATGTGTAGGAGCCGTCATAGATGGATGCCCTGCGGGTCTTCCCTTGACCGTGGAAGACATCCAAAAAGAACTAGACAAACGGTTACCCCAAAACCAAGAGATAGTTTCAACCCGAAGAGAAGAAGACACGGTTGAGCTACTTTCAGGAACTTTTGAAAATTTCACTACAGGTGCACCAATAACAGTTTTGGTATGGAACAAAGAAGCAAATTCCGAAGCCTACGAAGCAATCAGGCACACTCCACGGCCTGGACACTCAGACTATCCTGCTCGTATCAAATATTTGGGATTTAACGACAACCGTGGAGGCGGAAGATTCTCTGGAAGGCTTACTGCTGCTTTTGTTATGGCTGGTGCAGTTGCAAAGAAACTTCTTGAGCTTGCAGGAATGGAAGTTTTGGCTTATTCCACTGAGATTGGCGGAGTCAAGATGGACAACTCTTTGTCTCTTGATGTTGCCAAAGAAAAGACTTACGAAAGTTCAGTTAGATGCCCTGACTTGAAAGCTGCGAAGAAGATGGAGACTGCAATTCTTAAAGCAAAAAGTGAGGGCGACAGCGTGGGCGGAGTTGTTGAATGTGTTGCCCTTAATGTATTGCCTGGGATTGGTGAACCCATGTTTGACTCTTTGGATGCAGAGCTCGCCAAAATGTTGTTTGCTGTTCCAGCTGTTAAAGGAGTAGAATTTGGCGTTGGATTTGAAGCTGCACGCCTTCGGGGTTCACAGAATAACGATTCATACACAATGAAACATGGCGAAGTCCAAGCATTAACCAACAATGCCGGGGGCATTCTAGGCGGTTTATCCTCTGGCATGCCAATTGTGGTTAGAGTTGCAATTAAGCCTACACCATCTATTGCTAAAGAGCAGAAAACTGTGGACCTGCTGGAGATGACCGATACAACCATTCAAGTAAACGGTCGGCATGATGCTTGTATTGTGCCAAAGGCTGTTCCGGTTGTTGAGTCTTCAGTTGCGTTGGTTTTGGTTGATCAGCTGATTCGTGCAGGAATATTACCCAAAGTGTTAGGAGTTGAAGCTGTTGGAGAATCTGATGAAGTTACGGAACAAGATTGATTCTGTTGACGAAAAAATTGTCCTTCTACTAAAAGAAC
>PIXS01000230.1 GCA_003096255.1 Candidatus Bathyarchaeum sp.
TCCATGTAGGCGGGTGGGTTAAGCTGTGTACCATTCGGCACTAAACCTTGGGCGGCTGCTGTTTTGAACTGGTCTATCCAATCGTAGTATGGTTGAGCTGGCCCCCAATCGACCATTCCGTTGATTACAAGCTTTATTTCCTGTGCGCCCGACAAGTCGCCTAAGTCCAGCGTTAACTGGTTTACTTTGATATCATCCCATGATGGGCTGTCAACTCCATTAATGGCTGGAGTGAAGATGCTGTCAAGTTCTGCGATTTGAGATAGAACTTCGTCTCCGTTTTCGTTTATGGCAGAAACTGGCGTTAATAGGTTGTCTCCGTCTACTGTGTAGATTTTGCCGAAGAAGCCTCGGTTGACGTAATTGACCATTGTTGAGTAAACGTCGACGTCGCTGGGGTGGTCAACAACGACCATGTAAGCTGTGTCTGTATAGAAGATTTCATCCCATTGTTGGAAAAGGATAATGTCGTAATATTCTTGACCGTTTTCTGTCCTTGTTTGTATTTGACTTGCGTCCAATTTAACATGGTCCCACGGGTTTCCTCCACCGAATACGATGTCACCATCTTCTTCCATGTAGTCTATGTATCCTAGCCAGCCTGCGTTAGAAACCTCTGTGACGTAGATGTATTCTGTTCCATTCCAGTAATACAGTGAAGGACATGATGCATACCCGCTGATTACGATATAATGAGCAAGCACTGAAAGGAACTTGTCCAATACTATTGTTCTTGATTCGCTTGTCACTCCGTCCTGCCAGTGATCAAACTCTACTACCCCTGTTCCAACATCGACAGTTTTGTCTGTGCTGATGCTGTACTCTCCCACGGGCAAAAGTTTGACATATGGGCTTTTGTATGTTACACCATCCAGAGTAAATACCATTGGTGTACTGCCGCCGCCTGCCCTATTAATAGAGAGCGTGTGGAAGCCATTTGGGGCAACTGTAAAGTACCCTTTCAGTCTGTCGCTTTGGTTAGCGAGGTTTATTATCTCAACGGAGTAACCTTTTGTTGTGTCCTCGTTTGATGGACCTGCTGTAACCGTAAATTGAAGTGTTTCATCAGATTCACCTGCCGCCAAAGTAGCCGTCTTTGTTGCAACAGCTTCACCCGCGACAAGAAGCCTTGCACCAAGGACTGCCTCCTCGTTTGCTGTGTTGCTGGCTCTAACTGTGATAGTTACCGTTTCTCCTACCCATACTTCATATGGATTTACAAACACTCTCTGCAAATCGATTTTGTCTGATGCCTCAACTGGGGCTTCAATAGTGAAAGTTTCTGATTGACTTCCGACTTCAACAGTGTGTGTGCCAGCGTTTTCTTCAGTTACTTCAAAATCTACAGTGTCTGTTACCTGTCCAGCCAACGTAATTTCTTTGGTGTCTTTTGTGGTTCCGTCAATTTTGAGGTTCACTGTGTATGTGCCGCTTTCCTCTCCAACGTTAGTTACCTTAACAGAGATTTCCACAGTTTCACCTGCTATTGCGGAGGAGGGATTAACTGCTAAATCGGTTACTTGGAACTCTGCGGGTTTAACTGGTTCAGCTTCAGCAGTGATTGTGAATGATGTGGTCAAAGACCCTAACTTAACAGTGTATTCACCTTCAGAGTTTTCAATAACTTCAAACTGTACAGACTTGATTTCGTCAGCATCTAGCTGGATGCTTTTTGTTTCTCGTTTCTGATCGTTTACGAACAGTTCCAGCGAGAACTCTCCCGCTTCGTCGCCGATGTTCGTTGCCGTAACTGAAACAGTTACAGAATCTCCAACTTCAGCCTCTTTTCGGCTGGTTACCAGATTAGTTAGTTGCAGTTCAGCTGGTTTGTCTGGCGCTTCCGAACTGACTTGGAATGTTTTCGTCACGTCCTCTACTGCAACTGTGTGGTTGCCTTCCGTTGCTTGTGTGGCTATGAACGTGACTGTTGTAGTTTCTCCCCCTGCAAGTTGGACTGTTTTTGTTGATATCGCAATGTCATCTATTGCTGGAGTAACTGTGTAGTTGCCACCTATATCTCCAGTGTTAGTTACATTAACCGATATCTCGAAAGTTTCTCCGACTTGTATCCAATCAGGATTGAGGGTCAAGTCTGTTATTTGAAAGTTGGCGGGTTCTGAAATATTTGCATCAACATAGAAGTAGCCTGGAATTACAAGAGCCAGAATCACCAAATCAGCCAACAAAAATATTTTCAGTTTCTTTGATCGAGATACCATAATTATTCCACTCACAGGAACAGTAAATTACGATCTTTTATGCAACATTCATAATTCGACATCGCTTTTAAGAATTTCTTGAATCCACGCTACGTCATTAATATGTAACCTAATATGGAAAATGTTTCTGACAAACCCACAGCACCAAAGACTCGTTATGTTGACTAATCAAGTTCTGCTGGTTCCAGCCAGTTCCGAGACTTGAAAACGGTTTTTCCGCCCAAGTTTACTCTCAAACAATCCTCGTAAGGACACATCTCAACGCATCGTAAACAGAGCATGCACATTGAAGTCATAACTTTTCCTCCCTTCTGCTCGTAAACTTCAGTAACTTGCGCTGGGCACACTCGCTTACAGATTCCACATTTGGTACATTTTGTTTCGTTCTTGTCAAGGTGAAGCAATGGAGCCCACTTGAAACCCTTGAGCTTATTCACGACGGCAATTGATATTCCTGTTGGGCAGAAACGGCACCAACTACGTCTTATGAAGAATGAACCTACAAATACTAACGCCACGAAAATCAATGCAGCAACTGTAGCAAAATTGTCGCCAGAGTATAACATCACTTCTCGAACGTAGGGGAAACTGAAGTTTATTCCGCCAATTTCTAGTGGACCTGTCCAAGGTACAATCAGTGACACTAGGGGACCCAGCAAGATATACAGCTGTTCGAAAACGCCCGCTAAACCTAATGCCGTAAGCGTGAGCTCCTTTGTTGTTGCTGGCGGGTCTAGTATGTAGAAAACAACTGCTAGAGCTAGAAAGAAGCCTACAATCGCATATCTGAGGTTGTGCAAAAGCTTGTTGAGTCTATCTGGGATGATTCTGTAGCGTATTTTGAGGGCTTTTCGTATTAGGGTGAGTACATCCATGTATAGTCCGAAGGGGCAAATCCAGCCGCAGAAGAACCGCCCCAAAACAATTGTCATTATGAGAATGAACGCCAATATGTAGAGTGGTCTTACCGAGTAAGTGAACAGGTAGTATACTGCAGCCAAGGATGCTGCTTGAATAACGAACCTGATGTAAGTTACTTTTATTGTCTGATTCTTCTTCCATATGGTGATAACTAATACTCCTGCTATAGCCAACGCTGTAAGAATCGTTAATTTCAGTAACTCGGCTACAAGTTCCATGACCATGTTACTTCACCTTCAGAGCATGTTGGATATATGCTGTTGTACCAAATCTTGATTGATGTAACGTTTTTGTAGCAAACGTTTCAGGAAGCGGATGCGAAATTTCAGTTATCAACAGCATACTAAATTCTCATGAATTTTTTGATTAAGTAACTATGAAAGCCAATTTAAATCTTAAGCAGTTTTCTAACATTAGCCAAGTTTTGTTAGCAAAGCATATGTAACTCCAATAAACAGATTAATCTAGGTTCGGTATCGTGATTGACACAATCATAGTCCAGCTGCTACTACTTGTTGGATCATTAGTTGTTTTGGCTTTTTCTAGCCACTACACAATAAAGGCTATCGAGAAGCTTATCGAACTCACGGGACTAAGTGAGATGTCTGCGGGATTCATTCTTCTTGCCACATTAACTTCGGTGCCTGAAATAATTGTAGCCCTCTTTGCTGTTCTTCAAGGAGAAGCTGGAATAAGTGTGGGAGACATTCTTGGCTCAAACGTTTTCAACGTAGGAGCAGTTTTAGGGCTGCTAGGCGTTTTAGGTTACCTCAAAACATGCTGCACAAACCTTTTGACCGAACTCACTGACATCCTCCTAATCACCTCTTTGATTCCTCTTCTTCTCGTAATATTCAAGGTGTCAAGCCCAATTGTTGGCGTAATTCTGTTGGCAACTTTTGTAGCGAACACTTACTTTATGGCAAAAAAGAGGCTGCCCGCGGTTGAATCAAATGGGGCTGTGGCTCCTCCTGAGAGGAAAGGCTTGCCAAAAGTTGTTTTGATGCTGCTGCTTGCATTGGTAGGTGTTATTGTGGCAGCGAATTTGGTAGTTACGTCTGGACTCGAACTCGCGTCACTTCTTGGGGCTCCGGCAATTCTGCTTGGAGCAAAAGTTATCGCCATCGGCACCTCTCTTCCTGAGCTTACAACAGACTTTTCGGCTGTCCGCCGAGGACGTGTTCATTTGGCAATCGGAGGAATAATCGGCTCTAACCTCACAAATCTCACTCTTGTTTTGGGTTTGGTTCTGCTGGTTTCCCCCTTTGCAGTTGACACGGCAATCTTCACAGAACTTCTTCCATTCCTGTTGATAACAACAGTCATCTTCTGGCGTTTTCTCACAAGAGGCGGAATCTCCCGAATTGGCGGCGTAATCCTGTTGGCATCATACCTGCTGTTCCAAATACTCATCTGATTCCTAGAGTCATTCAGGTTCTGGAAGGCTGGCAACATCGCCGAAAGCTATATTTATTTAACTGGAAAGGGAGACTATTCGCTAATTGGAAAAAACACTCTTTTGAGGGCAAGTGTCAACGTGTCTGAGCCTTACGTAGTGATTACAGCAACTGGAAAAGACAAACCAGGTTTAACCACTGAGATAACAGAATCTGTTGCCAATGTAAACGGGAACATCATCGACATTGAAGCCTTCAGCATGAGGGGACTCTTCGCGATCTTCATGATAGTGGATACCCGCAAAATAACTGTGCCCTTCGAGAGCCTAAAGACTCAACTAATGGGCATCGGAAAAAAGATCGGCTTAGAGGTTACAATAGAGCCTCTTCCGTCTGGAAGAAGAAAGAGTGGCAAAAAGCTTGTGCTCCTAACAACCCTCGGAAAGGACCGCCCAGGCATTGTGGCAAATGTTTCACGGTTTCTTTCTCAGAAAAACGCAAACATTGAACGAATACGGATGATAGCCTACGGTGAATTGAATGCCATGGAGATACTCATCGACATAAACGACGTCACAGTTCCCATCGCAGACTTCAAGGAATCCTTAAGCCGAGAGTGCAAGGCGGTTGGGCAGGATGTTGTTTTTCAGAAGGACACAGTTTTCCGGAGACCGAAACGGCTTATAGTCTTTGATGTGGACGGCACATTAATCGACGCTGAAATGATCGACGAGCTGGCAAAGGCTGCTGGAGTCGGCGGAAAAGTCAGCGAAATCACCTCAAGAGCCATGAACGGTGAAATCGAATTCAAGCAAGCCCTCAAAGAAAGAGTTCAACTCCTAAAAGGCTTAGACGAAGAAATCCTTGACTCTATAGTCGAAAACTTGGATGTAACCCCTGGCGCTGAGGAACTAATAACTGCCCTCAAAGCTCTAGGCTACAAAATAGCCCTTATCTCTGGAGGCTTCACCCAATTTGTGGAAAAAATCAAAGAAAAACTCGGAATCGACTACGTCTACGCCAACAAGCTTGTAATCAAAGATGGCAAAATAACCGGAGAACTGGTGGAACCCATAATCGATGCGGAGCGAAAGGCTGACTTAATGCGGGAGATTGCTGAGCGGGAGAATCTTTTGATGGAGCAGGTGGTTGCTGTGGGTGACGGGGCAAACGACAGGTTCATGCTCCAAAACTCTGGGCTCGGAATAGCCCTCTACCCAAAGAAGGTTCTTCAGAAGGTGGCGTCTGGAGTCATAACCAAAGACAATCTTGCTGGAATCCTTTACTGTCTAGGTGCACCAGAAGAAAAACTGAAAGAGTTGGTTCCAGACAAGAAACCTCGTGCTTGAATGTGTGCAATTTTGTTTAGAACAACTTACTATTTTCTGAAGTTTCTGATTTTCAGTATGTCATTGTTCACGTCTTTGAATGTTTTGTAAACATCTTCCACGTGCAATGTTACCTTTTTTCTTCTGTTCTGAACAAGCCCAGCCACTAGGACAGCGGCGCCTATTGTTTCGCTTATGGGTGTGGGTTCCGGAAACGTTATCAGAGTAATGGCAAGCTTGATGAGCTTAGACTTGTGGCCGTCTCTCCATAACTTCTTGGCGGCGTTCACGTCTTTAGCCATCTCATTTACGACTTCAGCAGTCTCTGAGTAACTCATCCCCAACTCCTGCAGCACAACGGCCATTCTCTTCAATTCTTCTTTTTTCACGGTAACCCCTTTTGTTTTAAATGTTAAATGGATTGTTAGTATGTTCTAGCACAAAAGCTTTAACACCATGAAAACTGTGCAAAAGCCGTCTATTGACGATTCTAGCAACAAAAAATTTCAGTAAAACATACAAAAGCAGCTCCATCAAAGCCCTGTTTTTAACTAAAACTACCAACTTTTCCATGCTGAAAAAGCTTGAGTGTTCCCAAGAATTCCCGTGTATGCAATTAGTTTGATATGGTTTTTAAAAAAACTGTTTGATAGTACAATTTTTATATACCTGATTTACAACTTTCTATATGTTTTTTGGTTATAAAGGGGGGAGATACAATGAAAATGAAACTGAAAATTTTCTCTGTAATCACTTCAGTGATAGTTTTTCTAACTATTTTTTCTGTCATGATTCCACAAGCACATGCGTGGAGTTATACTACGACATTTGATGACTTTGAGAGAGATTGGGTTTATGAAAGTGGTTATTACGTTAGTGCTACTGCATCAGTTAATTCTCAATACGAAAGTGTATACATTAATGGTTCCAATTGCTTCGGTGCGGGAGGAATGAACTCAGAAAATACGGATCTTAATGCTAATTACTATAACAAACTTGTTAAATTCCACATAGACTTCAGTTCCTTCCATACAGAAGATCATAGTTCAGGGTATTCTAAACTTGAAATTAAGCTTTATAGAAATGGTGTTCCAGCGTATACTGGTTCTGTAAATGATTGGGCATGGTATTCTTGGGGTGCAGACGTCTGGTTACAATCCGTCTATCTATACGATGGCGATAACATCGACATAGATATAGTATTAGTATCTTCAACAGGTATAATTCCTGAAGATTGGTGGAATTATGCCTACATAGACGATGTTGAAATGTATATCTCTTAGAAACCTGATGACCTGATCTAA
>PIXS01000231.1 GCA_003096255.1 Candidatus Bathyarchaeum sp.
GTCGATTATTGCTTTTATTGGATCTGTGGTTCCCATCCTGCATCTTCCCCCATGAGAATTATTGATTCTATTTTTGGTTTAAACCAATTTGAGTATTTGTAGCCTTTTCTGTGTTACATAAGTATATAACATTTGTTTGACAAATTGTGCAGAAAATCTAATCAGGTAAAAGACATAACAGAACAGTGAATGAAGTGACTATTCATGAGTGACCCCATAAAATTTTTTGAAACCAAACTGAAAAACATGAATCTAGGCGAGCTGCAGGCTTACAAGAAGCGTCTAGACGAAAACATACAACAGATGATCATGAAAACTGCACCCAACGAAAAGATAGCACCCCTCATACTCTACCGTGGCATACTGGAACACGAAATAAAAAACAGAAAAGGATAGTGTAGCTAGTAAACTAGTTTCGCTAGTTCGTTGTTTGCTTCCGCGTTTTTTATTTCTCGGGCGATTCTTCTGCCCATGTACATTCCTTCACCGTACTTCAGGTAAGCGTAGGGAGATGTGCCGATGCCTACGTTGCTTCCTGCAACTATTCGGGCAGAAATCTCGAATGTGTATATTTTCATGTCGTCTGTGATGACCGTTTCTAGGCAGAAAGGTCCGATGATTCCGGGAGAGGCAATCTCTTTGGAGATTTTAGCTACGTTGTCGCCCATTCTAAGATACTCTGGCAGTAGCGATTCTCTTGCGACTATGGGAAAGTTGCCGACGACAGTGTATGTGGGGTTTACGTTGATTTCGAGTTGTTCGCTGGCTGGGATTTTTCCGATGCTGTCTACTGTGGTTTCGTAGCGTCTGTCCATTCCCAGCAGTTCAACTTCGTTTGTGAGGGGCGAATAGAAGTATAGGGGATAAACGTTCACGCCAATGATGTATTCTTGGAAGTGGATGTTTTCCAAGTTTTCTTTGGTTATGTGCCCCCGCTTCAGCATATCCTCAGCTTTAGCGTGAAAGGCTTTGGGAGACTCTACCAGAAAGTAGCCCTTTCCACCCATTGCACCCGGAAACTTTGCGATAACCAAGCCTTCAATGTCTGATGGGTCATCAAAGATTCTGGGCAACCTTAATCCTGCTCGCTTCAGCCACTCCCGCTGCTTTTCCCTGTCTGTTTCCCAGTGGAGAAGTTCCCTGTTGCCGAACATGGGCACCTGAAGCCTGTCGATCATCTGGTCGGTTCCAACGTAGGCGTTGAAGGAGCCGTGGGGAACCAGAATAGTGTTTTCTTGCTTCAGTTTCTGCTGGACCTTGTCATCCAAAAGTTCGGCATAGTTTTTGATTGGGATAATTTGGTCTGCTAGGGGAAAGCGTTTGTACATAATTTCGTTTTCTTTTTTGCAGACACAAACTGTGTTGAAGCCTTCCTCTTTTGCTCCCTTGAATATGTTAAGGGCAGAGTGGGAGCCGATGGTGCCTACCGTGATTTTTTGTTGGTCATACTCGCTTAGGATTGCGTCTATTTCGCTTTTTGTTATCACGTGACTATCATCTCAAGCTTGTTTTCGGAAACAGCTTTCTTGATTTCCATAGCACACCTTCTGCCTGGACCAACCTCTTTTCCATACTTGTATTTCATGTAAGGAGAAGTAGGCTCCACGCAGGGACAGCCAGGGATTCTTGGGCTCACATCAAAAATGTAAAACTCCAAATTCTTGTTCACGGCACCTTGCAACGCGAACAATCCGATTATGCCTGGCGGATACTCTTTTTTGCAGGTTTCAACAAATTTTTCGCCTGCGTCAAGAATTTTTTCTATTTGGGATTCTCGCATGGTTGCGCCCATGTGTCCGATTTCCACGTTTTGTGTGGCAATTTTTGCTTCTAGTTGTTCGTCGGCTGGCAGGTCTAGTACTCCGTCTAGGCTTGTTTGGATTCTTCTGTCAAAGCCGAGGAGGTCTATTTCGTCGGTTATTGGGGACCAGAAGTAGTTGGCGTTGAATTTTGCGCCTACGATATACTCTTCTATGATTGCTTCTTTGAGGTCTTCACGAGCAATTATGCCTTTTTGTATTCTGTCTTCTGCTCTTTTCTTGAATTCCTCGGGGGATGAGGCATAGAAGAAGGCGCGTTCTATGCTTCTTGTTTTCTCAGGAACTTTGACTATTGCTAGTCTGTCGATTTCTTCTGGTGACTTGAAAATTTTTGGCAGATTCAGTCCTGCCCGTACGATTAGGTCGTATTGGTTGTTGGGGACGTTTCTTTCTTCGCTTCTGAGCATGAACCTGTTCCCTAGGAGGGGAACCTTGAATTTTTGTTCGATGTTGTCGTAGCCTGTGTAGACTGAGAATGACCTGTTTGGCACAAAAATTGTGTTTAGTTGCCGCAGCTTCTCCTGGTTCTCTTCCTTGACCAGGTCAACGAACTTGTCCAGCAGCAGCACATGGTCGAAGAGGTTTCGGTAGTGTTTCATGTAGGTTTTTTCTCTGCCTTTCTGGCAAATGACAACTACTTCGAAGCCTTCTTGTTTGGCGCCATGGCCCATTTCTAGGGCAGAGTGTGACCCAAGGACTCCTATTTTGACTCCCTTGGGGTTATAGTCTGACAAAATTTCTTGAATTTGTTCACGTTTCATCGTTTTTCACCCAAATCTACTTTGTAGCGTGTGCGCGTTTGTGGAGGACAGTTCTCGCACCGCTCTTTGTTTACGTGTTCTCTGTTTGCAGTCCATTCCAGAAGAGGTATAATAGATTTTCTGAGTTCTGTGCCGTCCTTTGTTAAGGAGTATTCAACTCGTGGAGGTATCTCGGCAAAGGATTCCCGGCTGATTAAGCCTTCTGCTTGAAGGTCTTTTAGGGTGTCTGACAGGGTTTTTGGGCTTATGCCTCGTAGGGTTTCCATTATTTGGTTGAATCTTAGTCGTTCGTTGTTGCCGAGGGTGTTGATGATTAGGAGTGCCCATTTTTTGCTGATTAGGTCGATGATGCCTTTTAGGGGGCAGATGCAGGTTTGTTCGGTTTCTCCGCACATGGTGACCGCTTTCTTGGGAGATAGTGACTATTTCACTATAAACTTGATAGTTTAAATACTTTACTTTGTATAGCATCAGGGTGTTGGAGCGGAGGTGAACAAACAACATGACCGGAGACTGTTGCTGCGGAGGCGGAGACTGCCATGACCACGGACACGGACCCAGAAGAATGCTAACCAAAGAAGAAAAACTTGCAAAACTCAAGACCTACAAAGAAGAACTGAAAAAAGAACTTGCAGCCGTAGATGAAGCCATAGAACAACTCAGCAAATAAAAGCAAAACTGAGTAATCACCCAACTTTCTATTTTTTCCATTTTCTAAACAAACACGGCGTTTTGTTGGTTTGAAACGAAACGCATAAATTGTGATTTTCACGTTGATATGGTCTGTCGGGAGGTAGCTCAGCTTGGTAGAGCTTCCGAGCCAGCCGCACATCGGGGCTGACGGAGACGCTGTAGACGTCTACCAGTATGGTGGGCATCATTTAGCCTATCAAGCGTACAGACACCGGACTGTCGCAGGTTCAAATCCCGCCCTCCCGACCACACACTACTTAATGTAAATCTGGCAACTGCACCAACTTGGGCAGAAATAAAGCCGCATATTTGGAGCCTAATAGCAGCAGATTGTTGAAAACAGTATTTTTTCTGAATTTTTCTCGCACAGCACTAGTTGATTTTTTGGGCGACGTCTTTTGCCCAGCTGCGTATGACGTTTGGGTCTCTTGTGTCGTATAGTCCAGGCTCTGTTTCTGGGACGCCAGCTGCTTCTAGTTGTGGCTTAACCGCAGACAACGTTTTCCTGAAGAACCACCCCATCTTATTGAAGTTGTAGACGCCTCCAAACAAGCCATATGCGATGGGCGTTAGGTTGTATTTGGCGGCTTTTCCCTCAAGATGAGTTGTTCGGGCATACTCAAGCTCCGTTTCCACGTCCGTCTTCTCGTCTAGGGGATATTTTGCTCCGCAGCAGATGAAGAGGACAGTCTTTTTGTTTGCCAGCTCCTTCTGAAACTTGCTAAGAAACTTTTCAGGCTCTTTTGTCCATTTCTTTATTTTGATGCCGCTGCCTACAAGCACAAGGTCGTAGTCGCTGATGTCCTTGACTTTTTCGTCCTTGAGATTGACTACTTTGACGTCTAATCCCTCATCACGGAACACGTCAGCGATGTCGTTTGCGGTCATTTCTGTTGCCCCATAGCGGGTGCCATAAACAATCAAAGCCTTAGCCATAACACATTCCCTCTAAGGATACGTCAATCAGCAACTGAACTTATTTACTTTGTGATAACCTTACGGGCAATGCACAAGTAGCATCCAGGCTCATCTTTGATGCTGATTCCCGAAAAACCTGCATTCTCCAGTAGCTCTTCCATTTTAGCCATTTCAGGCAACATATCATGGCACACAGATGAAGCGGCGTTTTTGTGATGTGTCTTAATTTCTTCGCTGCTGAGGGCATGAGCGATAATCAGGGCGCCAGCAGGTTTCAACAGGTAATTGATGTTCTGCAAAACTTTCTCTTTATTCTCCAGATGGGGGAACACTCCAAAACAGACAACAGCATCAAAAGATTCTGGCGAGAAAACATTTTTTTCGATGTCCCCAACTTCCACAACGACATTCTCTAAGTGTCCATACTTGGTTTTACATGCCTGAACCATATTTTCTGAGAAGTCGATAGCAGTAACTGACCCAGATAATCCAACTTCTTTGACCAAATAGGGAATCAGGACGCCAGTGCCGGTGCCCACATCCAAGACTTTCTGTCCAGCTCCTAGACCTAACTGGGGAACAAGCTTCTCCAAAAAAGAGGCAAGGCTGGGAGTGCAGAACCTTTCGTCCCAGATTTCTGCCGCCTTGTCAAAGAATTCTTTCTTACTCAATTTTTGGGTTTCCTCATTTTCTTTTAGCTCTGGCATAGAGTAGCACTGCCAACACTGCAACAACCACAACCGCCAACGATGTCGAGATCTGGAATAGGGTCACTTGATTCTGGAGTTCACTGGTTTCTGCTTCAAGATTAGACACAGATTGCTGTAATGTTGCTACTTGGTTTGCTAGTGCCTCTTTTTCGGCTTGTAGGGTTGACGCAGATTGCCAAGTGACTGTGCTGTTGAATAGCTGCTCGGCATTGTAACGTAGCATTTTCGGCAAGGTTTCAGTGTTTGGGATGGCACCTGGAAAGTTCGTTAACACCAAGTGTTCAGCACCCACTTCAGAGGCGATTCCCCCTCCGAACTCAACGTCGATTTGAAGGTTGTCTGCCACCAAAGCTACTCCCTCAGTCTGTGCAGTCTGCAATAGAGTAGTTATGTCTCCAGCTGACAACGTTTCTGGCGGATTGAATGTCGCTACAACTGTGAAGCCAGCAGATTCTATGAAAGTCTGTAGCCACTTCATGCAGATGACTTTCACATTTGATGCCTGCAAGGTTTCAGCTTGGTTTGACATCCAGCTAGAAACTTCGTCTACCTCGTTTAGCATTTCAGAAATTTGCGAATCCAAGTCAATGTCTAGGATTTGGCTCAGGTTTCCGCCTACCCAGTTGATGTAGTTTTTTGCTCCCTGAGGCGTGTTGTATGCGCCAGGAATAGCAACCTGAGTTAGGTTCTCGTTTCCTGCAGCTTCAAGCAGGTTGTCCAGCCAGAATTCGCCTTGGATGTTCTGTTTGAACAGAATTGTTGCTTTGCTTACGGCGTCAACGTAGCCTGGTTTCATGTCAAAGTCTGCGGGACACAGTCCGGGCTGAACCAGCACCAAAACGTCAGCTGTGTCGCCTAAGTAGGCTTCAACTACGCTGCCGACTGCGCTTGTTGTGCATACTATTATGGGTTTTTCTGTGGATTCTTGGGCTTGTGCTACTGTCACAGATAGAAGCATCGTGGTGAGGAGCAAGGTAATGCCCAATGTTAACATTTTCTTATTTTTGTTTTTCATGTTGTTGTACCTCCTTTCTCCTTCTTTTTGGTGATAGAAGAAGTGCGATTGCAAAAACGATGGTTGAGACAATTACGATGCA
>PIXS01000232.1 GCA_003096255.1 Candidatus Bathyarchaeum sp.
AGAACTTCAACAAGTAACGACAATAAAGTATGTTGCAAGAGCCCCTAGAGGCAAAGAAGTAGAGGACCTGACTTTCAAAGAGATCGAAAAAGCTCTGAAAGAAAAAGTGCCACTTGAAAAGGTGAAAGGCAAGAGGAGAAAGGAGCAACCACAACTACAACCACAACCGCAACTGCAAAAAGCACCAAAACCGCAACAGCCACAACAGAGACGAAAGAAACTGGTTCCCAAACAAATCGTTGAAAGCGCAAAAGAACTGAATGGAACATTGGAAGCAGTGCTCCTTAACAAAGACATGAAGCAGGTGGAACGAATGCCCGTAAGAGAACTTGCAGCGAAACTTCAACAACTAACAGATATAGACACAGTGGTCTTTGACGGCGTCATAACCCAGAGACTCGTAGACATTGCGGCAGAAAGAAACGTCAACTACTTAGTAGCTGCCCGAATTTCGAAAGCAATGAAGCAGCCCCTGAAAGTCAAATTGATGACTTTCGAAGAAATCCTAGAATAACATACAAATTCGTAGTCAATAGACACGTGGAGGCAAAGCTGCCTCCTCAAACAACTTTTTTATTATTTTGTCCAGAAGCAGACGACAGTCTCCAATATGCTTTTAACGGTTCTAGCATGCATTACTTACACTGTGCCGTCATTGGAAGGATAGAACTCTTTTGAAGATTTACCGAATAGACCTCAAGAAAGGCTTCGCCAAAGTTATGCCAGAGAGCCTAGATGATCTGTGGCACCTCTACAACATAATCCTCAAAAGGGATGAGGTCTACGCCCGCACCACCAGACAAGTTAAACCTGACGATCAGTATGCCCGACCAACAAAAGCAAAAAGGGTGCCCGTCAATTTGGGCGTGCAAGTTGAAAAGATGTATTGGGACAGGGTGCTTAATCGCCTGAGAATTAATGGTATCATTATTGAAGCTCCAGAAAAGTTGAGCATAAAGGGTTCACGGCACACACTGGACATTACAGTCAACAAGCAGGTAAAAATTGTCAAGAAAAGATGGCAAAAACATGAACTAGACAGACTGAAGCGGGCAAGCAAAATCACGGCTGCGCCCCTCACCATAATCTCCATGGACGACGAAGAGTACTGTGTGGCTGTTCTGCGCCAATATGGCATCGACGCTAAAACAGGGGAACGAATCAAGCTTCCAGGAAAATTTGAGGCAGAAAAACGGGTAAAAGCCAAACAACAGTTTTTTGCTGGTGCCCTCAAAGGTTTACGGGAAGCATGGGCGCCTCTTAACAGCCCTATAGTTATTCTTGGTCCAGGATTCATCAAAGACGATTTTGCCGAGTACCTTAGGAACAATGCCAGAGACGTTGCCGAATTGGTTGTTGGAGTGAAGGGAACAAACAGTGCAGGCTTGTCTGGAATACAGGAGTCCCTTCGTTCAGGTATCCTCTCTAACGTGCTGCAGAACATGAGGGTAGCTGACGAAATGAAGGCAATTGAGGAACTGTTGGCAAGGCTTGGAAGAGGCAAGAGTGACGTCACCTACGGAGTCACAGAAGTAGAGAAGGCAGTTAATTATGGTGCTGTTGAGAAGCTTCTGGTTGCAGACTCAAGCCTCAGGGAGACCACAGATGAAAACAGAAGAATCCTAGAAAAAATCATGAAAAACGTTGAAGATGCACGAGGAGCCGTCATGGTAATCAGCACCGAGCATGAAGCAGGAACAAAACTGCTCTCCCTCGGAGGCGTCGCAGCCCTACTACGGTTCCCTCTACCTTAACCATGAATTCCTGTTAGTGCTGTAAAAAACAGAAAAAATACTGTTTTCAACAATGTACCTCTATTAGGCTCCTAATATGAACAGAAACAGAGACTGCAGAGAATGATATGTAATAATGTTTTTGATTTTGACTTCATAACTGTATTAAAAAGTATGTAACATATTGGAAGCTATGTCTAGAAGCGAGTTTGAGAGTTCGACACCTTTGCGGGGGAAGTTCTGGTCTGTCTTTCTTGTATGGTGTGCAGTTCTGACAATTACTTTGATAACGTTGTTTCTGACAGCTCAGATTGTATTGCTCTCGATAGTTGGCGGAGTTTTCGTGTTTTCGTTCATACTTCCGTTATTCTACGCAAACAGGCATATTCAAACAAAGTATCGCTTATCAGAAAACGTTAGGTTAACTACCAGAATTGTGGTAATGTTGACTGCAACTCTTTTGGCACCTTTCATCGTATTATTCTCGTTACTGTACATCACTTTGATTACAGAGGGACATGCTACAACCTTCTATCTAGGACCTGCGGAAAGCAACCTTATCATGAATGGAATAGCTCCCATTGTTGGAGCTTGTGTTGGCTATTTCATAGTCAAAAAAAACACAGCAAATACCGACCCCTTGATGGTTCAAAACTTTCAGTGAAGAAAAAGAAAGCGATTAATGAAAACTAAACATAACTCAAACCACAAACCCAAACTCTTCTTCATTATTTCTCGGAGTTCTAGGTTGCCGTACAGGATGAACTGAAACAAAAAGAAAGTACCACTGAAAAATTGGGCACTGTTTAGGCTGGTGTTAGCCATTTGAGGGGGATGTCTTGGTAGGAGCCGTTTGGCAGTGTTCTTCTGACAGTGAGAGGCAGTATGTTTGAGGTCAGTTCCATGAGGGCTATGTCGATGGGACCTGCGCGACCTTCTGGAACCTCGATAAGGATTGGGGCGCCCATTGCAATTTGGAGTGCTCTGGCTCCCACTATCCGAGCCCGCTCGAAACGGGTCAGTTTTTTGGGTCCGATGTTTACTTCGTTCTCAGGTGTTGTTATTTTCAGAGCGCTCCTACATCATACCTGGAGGCATTCCGCCCATGCCGCCCATTCCACCCATTCCGCCCATGCCACCGCCTGGGGGACCTGGTGGAGCTTTCATCTTTCCTGAAGCTATAACATCATCGATTTTTAAGATTAGCGTTGCTGCTTCTGAACAGGATTTGATTATTTGCTTTTTGACGGATATAGGCTCGAATACGCCAGCTTTTTGCATGTCGCCAACGCCGCCTATGTCAACGTCTACTCCTGCCCATGTTGTTCCTTTCTCGTGTTTTGCTCTTAGTTCAGACAGGATGTCAATGGGGTCGAGTCCCGCGTTCTCAGCTAGGGTTGTGGGTATTACTTCAAGGGCTTCAGCGAACTGCATAACCGCGAGTTGTTCTCGTCCAGGAAGTGTCTCGGCGTACTCTTTGAGTACTTTGGAGACTTCCATTTCAGGTGCACCGCCTCCAGCCAGCATTTTGGGTTCTTCGATTAGGTCAGCTACAACACAGAGGGCATCATGAAGTGAACGGTCTGCTTCGTCAACTATTCTTTCAGTTCCTCCCCGTATTAGGATTGTGACAGCCAAGGGGGTTTTGCATCCTTCTATGAAGGTCATCTTGTCATCGCCGATTTTCCGCTCTTCTACAATCTGGGCGAAGCCAAGGTCTTTCTTGCTTAAGTCGTTTAGGTTTGTTACAACTTTTGCTCCTGTTGCTTTGGATAATGCTTCCATGTCCGATTTCTTAACTCGACGAACAGCCAAGATACCTTGTCTGGCAAGGAAGTGCTGAGCCAAGTCGTCGATGCCTTTCTGGCAGAGAATAACATTGGCGCCTTGGGCGACAAGCTTCTCTACCATGTCTTTGATCATTGTCTCTTCCTGTTTAAGGAAAGCATCCATCTGCTCTGGGCTTTCTATGTTAATTTTTGCGTCAAACTCAGTTTTCTCTATCTCAAGGGCAGTGTCAATCAAAGCAATTTTGGCTTTCTCTACCCTCTTGGGCATACCAGAGTGAACAGCTTCCTTGTCAAGAACTATACCGTTGATGAGTTTAGTGTTAGTTAAAGACTCGCCAGGCTTCTTCTCCACTTTAATGTTACCGATATCTACTTTGTAGCCGTCGCCACTCTTCACGGCAACCTGCAAAACTGCGTCAGCAGCAATGTCGCCAAGATAGTCCCTGCTTCCTGACACAAGCTTGCTAGCCATCGAAGTCATGGCAGCTTTCTTTAGCATCTTCTTGTCAGTGGGACTGATTTTAATTGCAATTTTCTCCAAAGTTTCAAGAGCTTTCTCAGCAGCTTTTCTGTATCCGTCGATGATGACTGTTGGATGAACATTCTTTTCTATGAGAATTTCAGCTTTTGCAAGCAGTTCTCCAGCGGTTATCACAGAAGTTGTGGTTCCGTCTCCAACCTCATCGTCCTGAGTTTTGGCAACTTCCACCATCATCTTTGCAGCAGGGTGCTGAATATCCATTTCGTCCAAAACTGTGCGCTCGTCACTGGTTATAGTTACGTCTCCGAAACTATCTACCAGCATCTTGTCCATTCCTCTTGGTCCAAGAGCACTTTTAACTGATTCAGCAACAATCTGTGCAGCCATAATGTTGGCGTGCTGGGCTTCCTGCCCTCGTGATCGTGATGCTCCTTCACGTAATATCAAAACTGGTGTTCCAGCTAATCCAGAAGACAAACAACATTTCTCCTTAATTTGTTTCGGAACACTAAAAAATGGCTAAGTTTATAAAGATTTCTCTGAATTGCGCCAAAAAAAGAAGTTTTTCACTAAACAACGAAAGGAACTGCTGCCACGACTGTTTCATAAAAAAGAAATAGAACCGCTATTTGTCCAACACTTTTCTTGCGGCTATCTCTATATCTTCCGCCTTAACGGTTTTTCTTCCAGCATGCATTGCATAGTCGATAGCTTCTTTAGCGATTTTAATTCCAACATCGTCTAGTTCCTTTGCAAGTGCTTTCGCAGCTGCCTCGCTTACTCTGCCCGCTCCCGCCTTCTTGCATATTCTGTGCATCGGAGCGATAGATAATTCGGGATTTCTCATAACATACCCCTTCGCAGCGTCTTTTTTATTTCAGGACGTATTTAAGTTTTTCATCTGTTTCTGAGCCTTTACTGTTCTTCTTTTCCCGTTTAAGCCCCTATTTTCTGTTTGCCACGAATCTGGACAAGGATATGTAAGGTTAATTACAGAGTTTCTGATGTATTTGTTAATGAAGCAGCTAACCAACTGGGGTCCTGATTGTGACGCTGAATGAAGGAGATTTTGACCCGAAAAAGTACGAAAAAGTGGTTAAGCTGCGGGATGGAAGAACTGCCCTTCTTAGACTTATAAGGCCAGAGGACGAACCGCTGTGGCTTGAGATGTTCCAGAACTTTTCAGAAGAGTCGGTGCGCTACAGGTTTTTCTACATGATAAAGGATACGCCCCACAAGGTTCGGGCACGATACTGTGACATCGACTACGCCAAAGAAATAGGCATCGTAGCAGAACTAGAAGAGGAAGGACGAAAGAAAATCTTGGGTGTTGTACGACTAGAAATTGAAGCTGAAAGAAAAGAGGGAGAAATGGCATTCATAGTGGCTGATCCTTGGCAGGGACTAGGCTTGGGGTCACAGATGGTTGATCACATGATTGAAATCTGCAGAATGAGAGGCTTAGAAACAGTTTACGCCCTAACCTTACCAAACAATCACAAAGCAATCAGGCTTCTGAAAAAAAGAGGATTCACGATACAATACAGAACAGACGAAGCAAAAGCCACCCTTAACCTCAAGAACTAACAAAAACCATTGATATTCACTTCATGAGGTTAAGCGCTTCTGCGTCAAAGAAAACAGAGCATCCTCAAAAATCTGCAGAGTCTTCTTGTCATAGAGACAAAAAACTACCTTATCCAGTTTTGTTGGACCTTCCAGATACGCTATTGCAGTTGAGAGCATTATTGTGGCGCATCTGCTTTTTGGAAAACCAAATATTCCTGTGCTTATGGCAGGAAAAGCTAAGCTCTTCAAGCCCTCTTTGTCAGCCAACTTCAGGGAGTTCAGGGTTGCGTCCTTCAGTTTCGAGTCCTCATGTTCTTCTCCATGAATTGGACCTACAGCATGAATCACAAATTTAGCTGCCAAGTTTCCGCCAGTTGTAATCACAGCTCCCCCAACATAGGTGCCACCTATCTTGTTGCATTCTTCCTGAATCGTTGGTCCACCCTTTCTCCGGATGGCTCCTGCGACTCCGCCGCCCAT
>PIXS01000233.1 GCA_003096255.1 Candidatus Bathyarchaeum sp.
AACCTGCCCATTCCAATGGAATTGAAACCTCCCAAAGCCCACTCAGCCTCTTCTGTATCCATCACTATGTTTGGAACCGTCAAAATTGTGAAGAAAAGGGGTTTGCTGAGGCTTTTACACAGGCAAATTGAGGAATGTTCAGATGAAACTTTTTCTGCTTTGGAACAAGTTTCACTTCCTGTGCATGAGACCATTCAGCCCCTTTATTCATTCACTATTTTTACTCCCAAAAAAAGAAGGGAGAGAAAATGAGTTGCTATTTTTGTCTATTTGCGAGATTTCAGTAGCGAATAGATGGCTATTAAAAGCGCTATTATGACAATCACTAGTATTACTAGAACGTAGGTCATTAGGCTTGATATGCTATCTTGTATAGGAGTTAAATCAACGTCGTTAGGTTCAGGTGTTGCTTGTGCTGGGCCTACTCCAATTGTTGTTTCTGCGTATGAAGTCCAATATGACCTTGAGCCTTCGAATGTGGCAACAATTCTGTATTCGCCTTCACTTTCGGGAGTCCACATTTTAGTGTAAACTCCAGATCCGTCACTGGTTACATATCCAAGATCAAACATTTCGCCGTTGGAATCAAATGCAGTCAACTTCACTGGAACTCCAGTCACCATATCTGGACAAGGCTTCTGCATGTACACATACTCCATCCAAGCTGCCATGTCTTCGTCAGCTACTGCGGGTACACCATTCGGGAATCTTGCTGCCTGTTCGTCTTGCATTGTTCCAGAAGCTGTGTCAGTCACCATTCCTTTGATCATTATGCCTTCTCCTTTTGCGATAGCGTCATTTTGAACGGTTACTGTTGTTTTGCTTGGTCCTTTTCCGATAGAGTAGACTGAGTTGTCATAGTAGTTGTAGTAAACTAGGAAACCATCAGCAAGTAGGCTTGTTGATAGACCTCTGCCTCCAGTTTGACCTGCCCAACCGAACATCTTGTAAAGTTCACTTCCATCGTCTGCATTAACACAGTAAATGCAATAGCCTTTGTATAGGGGTGAGTTTGGAGAGTGCTCATTGTTGAATAGATAGACTTTTCCATCGGCAATAGCTGATATGAATATTGGCATATTGCCCCAAGGTGTTTGAAGACCGCTATCTGTGTTGTCGTATTTCCATACTAGGTTTCCGTCAGTTGTATCGTAGCAGAAAACTTCTCCGGCGTATCCAGCTACGTAGAGCTTACCGTAAGCTGTTACTGCTCTTTGGCCTGCTCCTTCTCCACCGCCAAAATATTGCATGTCATGGAATTCTGTGGTTGTTGGACCCCACAATGGAGCACCAGTATCAAGGTCATATCCTCGCCACTGGAATGTTTCTACTTCGTTCATAGTCCACACTCTGTTAACAGGGTCGACTGGTCCAAGTTGCAGACTAATTGTATTCTCTGGTGCAGGATAATTTTCGATCCACAGCAATTCTCCACGGTTTTCTGGTCTGTCACTTATCGCCCATACAGTGTATGGATCAGGGGTACCTCGTGGCATCCTAAAGACGCTCGGCTGTACCGAACTGCTTGTGCCAAGGATTACATCGCCAGGCAAAACTGCTACGATTGCAGGATTCGAATCTCCTGGCAAATCAGGTATAGTCACGTTCCATCTGTAAGCCTCGCTGGCGTCTATTGATTTTCCGCTTGGTCTCCACTGGTGGTAATTAGATCCACTTGTTGATCTTCGTGTATCCTCTGCCAAACTGTAGTCCCATAGTGCCATCCAGCCAGCGTCAGCATCCATCACGTACCGTACTATCTCGCCGCTGTCAGTATAGACCTCAAATCCGTTAGGAACATTAGTCAAGTTGTACATCCACATTCCAGTGAATCCATCATAAGCATTCCAAGTGCTACCAACGGTTTGCCATAGAACGCCTCCAACGACTCCGTGCTGATTTATGCTTTCGTAGTTATACAATTGTGCCTTGGCGATAGGTGAGTAGTAGCCTGTTTCACTTAGACCACCAAGGTCTTCATTGGTCCATAGTTCTTTGCCAGTTCTCAAGTCTACTGCAGCGTATCCTCCACCACTTCCTGAGTGTCCAAGAGGTACTGGATAGTATAGCATACCGTTCATGATTATTGCATTGTTGAATCTTCCTTCGTATGAACCGCCTGAATAGTAAGTAGCACCATCAACCTGTGTTGTCAGTGTTCCTCCTACAACTCCTCCGTATTCAATTGGTTTTGTCCACATTACGTGTGGAGTTTCAGGTCCAATACCGTCCTTTTGCCAGAGTTCAAAGCCTCGGAATACTTGATGAGAACCTAAATAGTTGCCGCCTAGCCAATGGGATGTAATAGTGTACCAAGCGGGATTCTGTCCGTCTATTGGTCGCGTCCAGTATTCTTTTGGAAGTGGATAACTGCTAATGGGATCAGGTAATGGATCTGCTGTTACTGTGAGGGTTGTTGTTCTGCTGGCGGGCGTAAATACTGTTCCAGTCCATTGTCTCTGGGTATTTGAATCATCCCATGTGTAGGTTTGTCCAGCGTAATCGAACTTGAGAGTGTATTCACCGACTTGGTCGGGTGTGAAAGAAGTGAATGCTAAGTTTGTTGTATCTTCAACGACTGGCCACTCCATCACTTGGGTGGTTTCGTCAGGTTTTGTGATAGTGAGTGTGTAATCGTGGCGTCTGATGTCATTGTCTACGTTTGAGTCGGGTAAAGGCGCATCAACCCAGAGTGTTATGTATGTGGTTTGGTGGACGCCTATGGGGTTTGGAACGGCTATGAGATAAGCATAAGATGTAACTTCTGTTTGGGCAAGTGCACAAGGAATAGGAAAAGCAAATAGTGCAGTCAAAGTCATAATTAAAACGATTGCGGGTAATGTTCTGTTTTTTATCTTTTTCATTCTTCATTCTCCATATTTTGTTTAACAAAATCATGAGGATTGAGATTTTTATTTAAGCTTTGTCATCGAAAAAGGTGAAAAAATTTTAAAAAATAACTTTAAATCAATTAATAAGATTATATATTAAATACTCACAACAAGTAGTATTCTGAGAAATATTATCAGCATTTGGGGCATGACAACATAGGTTAGCAGTCGTTTGTTATACACAAAACGCTTTGTTTACTAACAAGTGGTAGTACGCTGTAGAATTTCTGAATACTGTAGCTTAATGTTTTTATCAGCAAGGTAAAGTTTCCCACATTCAATAATAAGCAAAAAAAACTTTAAAGCATAACCCTTATTTGTCTCCATAAGGCGTAATGTAAACAAATCACGACAATAATGACCATTAAATCAAAACGAATTGTGATTAAGCCCAAAATGAAAATCCAACGTTGTGAATGCCACATGCCAACAGATATGGTAGATATCGATGAAATAGATGCAAAGATTTTGAAGACCCTATTGAAAGATGCTCGAACCAGTTTTGCCAAAATTGCACAAGAGTGCGGGGTTTCAAACAACACAATTGTAAAACATTTTCACAAATTACAACAATCTGGAGTAATCACGGGAACATCGTTAATAACTCGTTTGAAAGATTTTGGATACCAATTCCCTTTATCCGCAGACATTAATGTGGTGGCAGGAAAGGAGCAGGAAGTATTGGAAAGCTTAAGAAAAATACCAAACATTCGTGCATGCTTTCAAGTGATTGGCAAATATGATATTCATGCAGTATTCTACATAGAAAATATTGAGGAAATTGAAAAAATTAGAGACAACATAAAAAACGAAAAATCGGTTAAAAGGGTGGGATTGACTGCCACCTTAAGTGACTTGAGCTATTTTCCAGACAATTTTTTGATAGAACCTATGGAGAAAAAGAAGAGTGGATGAACTCGATAAACTAATAGTCTTAGAACTAATTGATGATTGCCGAAAACCCTTCAGAAAGATTGCAGAGAAAGCAGGAGTCTCAACACCAACAATAATCAAAAGATACAATGAAATGAAAAAGAAAGGAATGATTCAACTTTGCTGCATCCAAGTAGACATGAGAAAAATGGGATACAAAGGTACAGCACACTTGTTAATTACAAGTTCAGGCGAAATCACACTCAATGAAGTGATGGAGCAAGTGAAAGAAATCACTGGGGTCGTCATAGCATCTAGTGCATTTGGAGATTTCGAAGGATATGCCGTACTAGCATTCAGAGATACACAGGATCTTTACGAAAAGGTTCTCCAAATCAAAAGTTTACCCAACATTCACAAGGTAGAACTTTCTATAGCAGTACCTGGATTGAGAAATTTTCCGCCAAAAAGATATCCTTTCAAAGATCCTAAAGAATAGGCATCATTGTAAATACTGTCAATGTCGTAGAATATTATGAAATGAACTTTGATTCTTCCAATTTAATGAAGCCCAAAAAACGATTGTGAAGAGCAGAAATTAAACACATAATATCTCTCTCCTTACAATTGTCTCTTGCAAAAATTATTAATGCAACAAAGGTTGAATCAAACAGCGAACAACCCTCTCACGTCAATGGAGCATTAATTTTGATAGCAACTCGGGATTTGACGATAATCATTTGCTTGTCTGTTTTAGGTTTAGTGATTTCAGGATCAATTGCTCAAATGGCAACTCTAACTGGAATCCCAGGATCAACTTATTTGTTCACAGTACTGTTAGCATTACAGACCAGCTTCTCTTTGCTTATTTATGAAGGACGAAGATGGAGATTTTTTTTCCAAATGACGTTATTCACTTTTCTTATCATCCCAACACCAATTGGTGGGGTAGCTTTTGATTTTTTTAGCAAAATACAAATGATTGCCAATGCCTTTGTTGTGGACATCATATTCAACAGCGTTTATGGATTCTACAGAAAACAAGACAGACTGCTCTTATGGTCCATTATGGTCGCTGTGGTTTTTTGGGTTATGAATCCAATTTTTGGTTTGATGATAAAACCATTCTTTTTCTCACCAGAATTCGCATTCAGAATTTTAGACATTCTTTACTGGATACTTCCAGTAATAATAGTTGAATCTATAGCAGGCGGGTATTTTGGATATAAGATATACAAAAGAATAGAAAAGCTTTCTTGATACATTGCGTATACAGACCATACGAACGTTATAGGAACATGCCATTATAGACTAGTTCCAC
>PIXS01000234.1 GCA_003096255.1 Candidatus Bathyarchaeum sp.
AATTTGTCAATAGAAAACAAAGGAACTCTAACCCTTGAGACAACACATTTTACTGTTATCGGTAATTCCACTTTGAATCTTTCAAACATGGTTGACGCCAGCATGACTGACCTGTCAATTGACGTTCTTGCTGGTTACGCCTACATCCAGAACATTGGTTCCTTAACTATAACCAACGGCTACTTCAAAGACCAGAATGATGGCACCTTCGTATACAACTATGGAGAAGCCACCCTGTCAGACTGTAATTTTGTTGCAAACGGGGCAAAAGGAAAAATCGAAATCTTCAGCAGTGGCGATTTAGAACTTAACAACGGAAATTTTGACATAAACTACGGCGGAAAAGTGAACATGAACACCTTAACCGGAACAATAGCCGTAGATGAACTCGACGTAGATGTTTCAGGCTCGTCCCATGGAGAACGCAGCTCACTTAACGTTTTGACTGCAAACAGCACATGGAACAAGTGCAACTTTGTTAACAATGGTGGAACAATTAATTACCTAATCACTGGAGAGTTAAACTCCAACGAATTTTCTGTCTCTCAATCAGGAACTGATTCTATAACAATTTTTTCATGTAGTGGTGGTCCGACTGCTTTCAAAAACTTTCAGTTCAGTGGTTCCGGGTCTATGAGCCTAACAAACTGGGATTCTATGAACTTGGTTGACACCAGTTTTGAGTCCAGTAACTCCTTGACAGTGATGAATAACGCCAAATTGACTACCGAAAACTGGAGGCTCAAAACCACATCTAGTGACGCTAGGATTACAGTTTATGT
This sequence comes from Candidatus Bathyarchaeum sp., assembly GCA_003096255.1. Next base: position 783 of record PIXS01000234.1, read on the forward strand.
TGGCGAGGATGGTAACCTCAGTTTTGATGAATCCTTCATCGAAAACGTTAGCCGAGAAACCCTAATTTCTGTTGGTTCAGAAGGGCAAGAGTTTGTGGAATCTTCAGGTGGCATAATTACTGTAACAAACAATGGTGCATTAACTCAACAGAGTAGCAGGGGCAGCGGTTTGGAGTTTTTCCTGTATGTTCTGATAATTGTAGCTGCCGTGGCCGTGGCTTTGTACGTGATTTTGAAGAACCGCAAAAAGTCTTAACCATCAATTGTGGATTGCTGAATAGTAAATGTGAAAAGGGACGATATGGTCAAACTACTGAAATGGTGGGACTAGTAACATGAGTGACACAAACTTAGTATCAATACAGCTGAATGGAGTAAAACAAGACTTCATTCTAAACAAAAAAGACTTCAAAACAGGAAGCAGAGGCTACCACGCACAAGGAAAAATGCAAATAGGCGACAAACGCTACCAATGCAACATTCTGTGTGTGGAAATAGGCTCAAAACCTAAGAAAGAATAAACAAAACAAATTCTTTCAATACCTTTTAGGCTTCCGCTGCCTAAACTTGAGTAGCTTTGTTGTCACCAAACAAAAAGAGGGGGAGTGGGTTGGTGAAACTGCTATTCCTTCTTTTGCTCTTCTTCGTTTTTCTTTTCGCCCTTAATGTACAGCAGAATTATAACCACTAGAACTATTATTGCCAGAATCAAGAACCAAATCGCATTTTGATACAGCAGCCACATGATACCTAGAACAGTAGTTTCAACTTCCAGTGGTCTTTCGGTGGTTAAGTCTCTTCCATCAGCAGTTCTGGCAGTTGTAGAAATCATTTTTGTGCCACCTGTTATGTATTTTGTTAACTTGTACGTTACTGTAACTGATTGTCCTGGACTCAAGCTTCCTCCAGTTAATCTCAAGTCGTTGTTGGCCAAGTTGACTGACCAGCCTGTTACTGTTTGCGGGTCCATTGCTTCTGCTAAATCTTGTGGTAGTGTGTGGGTGATTGCAACTATTTCAGAACTGCCTTGTTGATACTCAAAGATGATATGTCCTTCTCCTGTGAAGTCTAATGCAAGTGAGAATAATGTGCCTGCAAGGAAGAACAGTAGTAGCAGTATAACGAAAAGGATGATGAGCGGAATCGATGGTCTTCTTTTTCTTGCCATTTCAAAAGCACTCCAATTTACGAAAACACTCTCTTGTTTAGATATTTAATACTTGGCAATAACATTGGATTTTGACTATGCATAATGATTAAATTCGAATAACGCTGATTATCAGCTTGGGTTTTGTTTGAAGGAATTCAACATCCAATTAGAACAACTTGAGCCACTGAAAACAATCTGTGCATATGCCCTGAGTGACACTCCCGAAGAAGATGCCAAAGAAAAGATAGCATCATATGCAACCTCTAAGGGACTGGCAACTAGAACCAGCGTTTGCCGCTTGTTTGGAAGAAACACGTACCCAACAAAAGACCCTGACCCTCATGGCTACGAGTTACATCTTACAACTGATGGTAGCCTAAAGCCTGAAGGAGACCTTGAAGCAAGCCAGATATCTGGCGGATTGTATGCTGTTCTGAAATTCAAGAACCTGTTTAACATTGCAGAAGCTTGGGCTAAACTGCTAAAATGGGTTGAAAACAGTAAACATGAGCCCGAGGGCTGGACTAAAACTAGTCACGGCTGGGTGGGCGGATTTGAAGAACACCTGAACTGGAAAGAAGAAAAACCCCCAACTGAATGGGTTTTCAAACTTTGGATAAAACTAAAAGAACAAAAAAGAGGGTTAAAAGACTAAAACAGCCTTTTTGGGGCGCTTTTAGTCTACTAGATTCATTGGTTGTCCGCAACAAACCAGAGTTCCTGCGCCAGACTCTAAAACTTTGACTTTGTTGCCACATATCTCACAAAGGTATACTTGTCCTTCATCTGTCAAGTTTTTCATCTCCTCATAATTTATTTAATAATTTTCGCACCAAACCTCAAAATAGCTTTGGACATGGTCACATACAGGACATTTTTCAGGAGCTTCACTTCCCTCATAAACGTGTCCACAGTTTCGGCATTTCCACTTGATTGTTTTCTCTTTCTTGAACACTTTACCTTGTTTGACATTTGCTAGCAGTTTGCGGTATCTTGTTTCGTGCTCTTTCTCTACTTTTGCAACCATCCGAAAAGTATTAGCTATGTCAGCAAACCCTTCTTCCTCTGCTACATCAGCAAAATTGGGGTATAGCGTGCCCCACTCCATTTTTTCTCCATCTGCAGCTTCTTTCAGATTCTCTGCAGTGTTCGCGATTATTCCTGCGGGATAAGACGCCGTAATTTCTGCCATTCCGCCTTTGAGGTACTTGAAGAAGAGTTCAGCATGTTCTTTCTCATTGTCTGCTGTTTCAGTAAATATTGCGGAAATCTGTTCATACCCTTCCTTCTTGGCTACGCTAGCAAAAAACGTGTATCGATTCCTTGCTTGTGACTCGCCAGCAAATGATTTGAGCAAATTCTTTTCTGTTTTACTACCTTTCAATTCCAAGCTAAAAACCTCTAAAATCCTTGCCTCGACAACCCTCTTAAGGTTATCGAAAAACCCCAAAACTTCCAGTTTTAGAATGTTTTTTGTTGTTTTAACCAAAAAAGCAGTTATCAATTTCAGTTATTTGATTATTGCAACCTGAAATTTCATTTTGTTTATTCTTTTAAGTCGCAAGGCAGGTAAAGCGTCTGTTCAGCAAGAAACGCACCCAACAACTCACAGTAGAATCGTCCCTCTACTTTTTCAAGGTGCTTACACGTTTTGCACACACTTTCTGTTCCAGAGAATTTTCCTAGCACAGTTTGATTTGTCATCGTTAACTCTTCTCTTTTTCT
>PIXS01000235.1 GCA_003096255.1 Candidatus Bathyarchaeum sp.
AAACTCAGTATCGTTTCTTCATGAATCTTCTTAGGAAATGTTATTTCATAAACATCGTGTGCGTTACAGTTTTCGCATTGCACAGGTCTCCATCTGCACGCAAAACAGTTTTCTGACTCTGTACCGATGCGAAGATACACGTCTTCGTATCCCTCTTTTTGTGCGATAACAACACCAACGAATTCGATCCACGTTTTTCCACAGTGAATACATGTGACCCTTCTCTTCATCAGTTCACCAGTTTTTTTCCTATTTTCTATCTCCCTGATTACCTCAGTAATTTCCAAGAGACAACCCCACATTATAAGCATAATCTGTCAGTATTTATGTATTTTGTTCACTTAATCGACTAATTAATCGACATTGTAAGACGAAATCCTCAGTTTGCAATGTTTTGTAAGTGTCTCTAGGCAAAAACGTTTGTAACTGGACATCATAAGATTTTTTGTTGAAAATGACATAATTTAAAAACACGGATTGTGTTATTTTGGACAGAGACGGGTGTATCCATGAACTCTGCTGTTAAAATTGACGACGTTGATCTTAAAATCGTCAGGGCACTTCAAAAAGATGCACGTACCAATTTTGCGGATATTGCCCGAGATTGCGGTGTATCAACGGACACAATAAGCAAGAGATTCAGAAAAATGAAAAAAGCTGGCATCGTAAGAGGGACAACAATACTATTGAATCCTAAAAGCTTTGGATATGAATGTGTTGGAAGCTTCGGTGTTGACGTTAGCTACCCACATTTGATGGCTGTCGTTGAATCAATACAAAAGATACCTGAAATAATTATCTGCACTACATCGATGGGTAAACATGACATATTCTGTATTGCCGTGCTAAAGAATGTTGGGCGCCTCAGTCAAGTAAAGGACCTTATAAAAGGTCATCCGGCTGTCAGAGAAGTCACAACAAGCATTTGGGTTGACGAAATATTACTATGCCCCGAGAACTTTGAATTTAAACATCTAGAACTGGAGTGAGAAGTATGGACGAAATCGACACTGTTATAATCAAACGAATGACAGAGGACGCTCGTGTATCTTTTAGAAAAATCGCAAAGGAACTCGGGGTTTCTCCAGATACGGTGATAAGTAGATACAAAGCGCTACACGAAAAAGGGGTAATCCGTGGATCAACTATTGTACTTGACCCGAAAAAAATTGGATACAAAGGGATGGCCGCGTTTATGGTAGACACCACGCCAACAATCATAGGAGTAGAGTCAAATCAACAAACAGCTTCATCAATCGTAGAGAAGGTGATAAAAATGCCTGATATAATTTTGGCAACAAAGACTGTTGGAGACCATGATATGTTGGCCATTGCCGTAATCAGAGATGTTGAACACCTTATTGAGACAGGTAGGGACATAGCAAAAATACCTGGAGTAAAAGATTTACGTGTATCGTTTTGGGTTGAAAAAACAGAACTCCATCCTAAATACTTCATAATTTGAGCCCTGAATGGTGAGCATCAAGATAGAACCATCCCCTTAAGAGAGGTTACTAGCATTTTTTGCGTACAATTAAGGAGAATTCTGCTGAAGCCTTCAAACAGAATTAACATCAAGAATAAATGCTCAAAAAAGAGGAGTCAGCGGGATTTTCTTGTAGGTTGGGTGATGTCTCCACTGGCTGTGGATTCAAATCTCTTGAGGCACACAGTTTTAGATTTCACAATAAGAAAAAAGATGGGTTGGGGTGTTTTAGGGTGTTGCTACATAGTATTCTAGGTTGCTTGTTGCCCAGTAATTGTCGCTGTAATACCATGCATCTGTTAGTCCTGCGTTGGCTGTTGACAGATAGCTCATGACACTGGCTGGGTCTGGGTCATATTGTTCTCCAAGGACTGGATGTAGTTTAGCTATTCCTATGCTGTGTCCCAGTTCATGCATCAAAACAACTGCCTCAGCATCAGACCCTTCTATTCCATCATAGTTACTGGCCCAGTCATCACCTGATTTATCGGCAATAAAGATGTAGTTTCCAGCTACAAGATCTTTTCTTTGGGTTGCAACGTATGTGTATCCCATAACATTTGATTCGCCTTCAACAACAGTTCCGAAAAGAACCCATTTCCACTTAGAAGTAAATTTAGGTGTTTGGTCAATGATTTTGTCATCACCCAAATCGTTGTACTCTGACTCTATAGCCCAGAAATCTGTTGTTGAAACGCTAGTATCCAACGGAACAACATCGTCTTTGTAAAATGTCACACTTATTTGTGCGCCGCTTGGATTATTGCCTTGGTAATACCCTTTAATGTAGTCTAGAACTGCTTGAGTTGGTTCATGCCCTTCCATGTAATCAATTTCAATAAACAATTCATATGCTTGAGGGTCTTCGGGGTCGATTGGAGGATCTTCTGGGGGTGTTGGTTTACCTGGGATTCCGCCTTTAGCGTCTAATCTGACAAATGTATCTTCTGGAGTTGCCAGTGAAGTGCAGATTACCGTCGTTTGCGCTAAGAGAAGTGTTAACATCAGAAACCCAAAAAAGAACACTTTTCGTTCCATATGTATCACAAATGCAATTAGTTGCTTTCTAGTTAAAAGGGTTATGTCCAAAGCAATTAACTTAAAAAAGCCGATATAAAGCACATCGTAAATTTAATTCATAAAAAAGCGAGCGTTTGCGGGAAAAGGCGAGTGACATTTTCCCTATTGGTGAGGTTCAAACCTCTTAAAACCTACCACTTTTCATTTCTGTTGCCACTGATGTAGCTGCCTTAAGTTTCTCTGTAGGCTCGGATAGAGAATGTGAGTGTTAATAGAGAAAACATGTACCGCAACAATGTTGCCCACCAGTTGTCTAGAGGGTTATGCATGCCCGGGTCTGCTATTTGACCTAATGCTAGGATAAGAAATACCGAATTTAGTATGATGAAAATGCTCTCCAAACCAATTATGCCCATGAGTCCGTATCTTCTATTTAGTAGGAACAGTGTGGCGAATAAGGCTATTAGGATATAAATCACTGAAACTGTCACTGCGCTTTCAGGGTCGTTGAAGCTGTATTGGTCCATTCCCGCTATGTACCCTCCAAAGAGCAAACGAAAAAGCAGCGCCACGACTAAAGCCTTACCGTTCTTTGTGAGTTCCATGGATATTCTTCCTTTTTGTTTCAAAGGGCTCGTTTTTGGTATATTATGAAGTCGTTTCAGAGCTGAATCCCTTGACAATAAGC
>PIXS01000236.1 GCA_003096255.1 Candidatus Bathyarchaeum sp.
AAAATCTCTTCCATAGAAGAGCTGTTCATGGAAGGACTCAAAATACGCGAGTCCGAGATAGTGGATGTTCTTCTTCCTGACTTGCAGGAGGAAGTCATAAACATAGGCTTAGTACAGAAACAGACTGACGCTGGAGAAAAATCCCAGTTCAGGGCAGTTGTAGTTGTAGGAAACCGCAACGGTTACGTAGGTTTAGGCTCAGGAAAAGCAAAGCAAGTCCGCTCAGCCATCGAAAAAGCTGCTGTGAATGCCCGCCTCAACATCACTCCTGTGCGTAGAGGCTGTGGATGCTGGGAATGTGGATGTGGAAAGCATCACTCATTACCTTTCCAGGTTAGCGGCGAATGCGGTGGAGTTGAGGTTGTTCTGATTCCTGGACCTCGTGGTCTGGGTCTTGTTGCAAGCGAGGCAGCCAAAGTTATCTTAGGGTTGGCTGGTGTAAAGGATTGCTGGACTAAAAGTTTTGGTTCAACAAGGACTGTTCCTTCTTTTGCTTATGCTGTCTTTGATGCTCTTAAGAAGACCTACATGTTGGTCACGCCACAGGATTGGGTGAGTTAACAATGGAAAAACAGAAGAAATGCTTGGTTGCAGTTCGGATTCGTGGCATGAGTGACATTTCTCAGGAAATAAAAGACACTATGACTATGCTGCGGTTGACCAGAAACTGTCACGCTACATTGCTTGACAATCGTCCCGCCTACAATGGTATGCTACGGAAAAGCAAGGATTACTTGACTTGGGGTGAAGTCTCCCAAGAGAACGTTGCGCTCCTTTTGAAGAAAAGAGGAAAGCTTGTAGGCGACAAGAAATTGACTGACGAGTACGCCAAAGAATTGGATTACAAGTCGCTGGATGAGTTGGCTGAAGCCATATTCAAAGTGGAAGTGGAGTTCAGTAGCCTTCCTGAAGTCAAGCCCGTGTTCCGTCTTCGTCCACCCAAGAAGGGCTTCAAAGGCAAAGTGAAACGAAGTTTCGCTTCTGGCGGGGAAGCAGGATACCGAGGAGACGAAATCAACGAGCTCCTGAAAAGAATGGTATAACGGAACAGCAATAATCTTTATAGTTACCATGTCAGCACAATCTCAGTTAAGGAAGGAATTTGCTTGAGCAATCCGTGGTGGAGACGAAGAAAGAAGAAAAGTCCTTGGTTCAATGACATCTATGAAGAGCTCGAAAAGCTAGAGTACTTGATAGATGAAACTATCCAAAAGGCTTCTGAGGATTCCGATGAAAAGTCTCTAGTCCGACGTAATCGTGTCCACGGTTTCTCCATAAAACTTGGTCCTGACGGAAAGCCGAAAATTTATGATTTGGGCGGTCGTCGACCACGGCAAATTGAAGAAGATGAGTATGATGAATCTGAGCCTCTAGTGGATCTCATTGCCGATGGGGACTCTTTGGTTGTTTTAGCCGCGCTTCCGGGAGTCAAGAAAGAGGACATTGATCTTCGTGTAACTGAGAATTGTTTAACTGTCTCCGTTGATACGGATGACTTTGATTGGTACAACGAGTATAAGCTTCCAACTAAAGTGAATCCAAAGTCTGCCCGTGCGTCGTACAAGAATGGCGTGCTGGAAGTTAAGATGGAAAGCTTAGAGAAGCATGTTAGAAATGATAAAATATCTGTGAAGAAGTGAGGTTTGAAGTTTGCCACATAAAGATAGAAAAGTTAGAAGACAGCGTGGATCCAGAACCCATGGTTGGGGTCAGATTGGACAGCATAGAGCTGGAGGAGGACGTGGAGGACACGGAAAAGCAGGTCTCGACAAACACAAATGGACGTACGTAGTAAAGCATGATCCCACTTACTGGCTAAAGAAGGGATTCGTTTCCGCCAGAGCCCTCGGCAAAAAAGTCAGCATCATTAATGTCGGAAAATTGGATGACTTGGCTGACATGCTGGAATCCGAGAAGAAACTGGAGAAAAAAGACACAAAAATCTATTTGGACCTAGAAAGTCTTGGTTTTGACAAGCTTTTGGGAACTGGTATAATCAGTCAACCTATGGTTGTCAAGGTCGGGGCATATTCTGAGGCTGCCTCCAGGAAACTGGAAGAGGCTGGGGGAGAAATCCTCAAAGAAGCAGAAGCTTAGACACCCCATTTTTTCTTGGGTTACTTGTTTTAGTAACCTTGGTTGTCAAAGTGTTTATATTTGTGTTCAACATACGCAACTTAACCGCTTAGGTTACAAAATATTAAACGTGAGAATGAAGGCGAGTAGATCATGGCTGGCAGATTCCTTTCAATGTTCGGACCGTTGTCACGGTTCATGCCTGAAGTAGGTTCACCAATCCGAAAAGTAAGCTTTAATGAAAAGCTCTTCTGGACAGGATTAGCGCTTGTAATATATCTTGTAATGAGCCAGACACCGCTATTCAACGTCACAGAGGGAAATGATGACCTGGGCGCCATCCGAGTAATTTTTGCCTCAAACCGAGGAACTCTAACAGAGCTTGGAATCGGTCCAATCGTAACGGGTGGCCTTATCCTGCAACTGCTTATCGGATCAGGAATTATTGGCGCTGATTTAGGTAACCCTGAAGACCGGTCTCTATTCACTGCAGCCAACAAGTTTTTCTCCATACTTTTGACTGGAGTCCAAGCTGCAGCCTACCTCATAGGCGGAGTATACAATTATACCGATGCAACAACTGGAGCAGTCATTTCTCCGGACCCAACTACTGCCTTAATCATCTTCATTCAACTTCTATGTGCTGGTGTAATCCTGATGCTCTTGGACGAGATGATACAGAAAGGTTGGGGAATCGGAAGCGGAATCAGCCTCTTCATCCTGTCAGGAGTAGCACAAAGAATCATGTGGTCCAGCTTCAGTCCTAACGCTGGGACGGATGGAAGATTCTACGGCGCATTTCTTGCCCTTGGCGAAACGATTGCTGGCGGAAAACCCATAGGTGATGCCTTTTTCAGATTCGCCGAAAACGCTGACGGCGTTATGGTTCCTACGCAAGACCCTACTATGTTAGGTTTCATTGCAACAATCCTTGTCTTTGTTATAGTAATCTACATTGAAGGCGTTAGGGTTGAGCTTCCTATCTCACATGCTAACTACCGAGGATTCCGCGGCAAATACCCCATCAAACTTCTCTATGTCTCAAACCTGCCCGTAATATTTGCATCCGCACTATTCGCAAACGTACTTGTATTTGCTCAGCTTCTGCAAAGCCAGTTCCCAAACAATTTCTGGGTCAACCTTCTAGGCACCTTCAGCACAGACACAGCCAACCGCGTTCCTAATGGCGGTCTTGCATATTACGTAACTTCCCCTGGAAATCTATATGCAGTCGCTGACGACCCCATTAGAGCCGTAGTCTTCGTCGGCATCATGGTTGGTTTCTCTGTGGTATTTTCGCTCACATGGCTAGAGGTAGGAGGATTAGGACCCAACACAGTCGCAAAACAGCTTGTTGACTCTGGCATGCAGATTCCAGGATTCCGTAGGTCAGGCAAATCCATAGAAATCATTCTCAAACGCTACATTCCAGTGGTTACAATTCTTGGAGGCGCAATAATCGGTTTAATCGCCTCTCTTGCAGAGTTCTTTGGAGTGTTTGGGTCAGGTATGGGTATACTGCTTGCAGTAGGTATCTTATACCAGTACTACCAACTACTTGTGCAGGAGCAGGTTGCTGAAATGTATCCCGCTCTTGGTCGCGTGTTAGGAGGATAAACTTTGAACAAAAACGTTAACCTCACAAGAAAAGTTCGCTATGGGAGCTGTAAACTATGAGCTCCATCTTAGCGCAGCCTCCTTACGTAACACTGATTGTCATCGTTGTTTCCATAGCGATGTCCTTCTTTTCATCAATGATTAACATGCGATTCATGCCTAAGGAGCACCGCCAAAAAGTCAAGGACCTGCAACGCAAAATATCTGCTTTGACCAAAGAAAAGAACGAAAACATGAAGACTGCAAAAAGCACAGACGACAAAAAGTTGCTCAAGAAGGCTCAGAAACAAGAGAAGCAGCTTCTTCAGCTTCAATCTCAAGCCCTTTCCCTATCCTCCAAACAGTTTAGAGTGTTCCCCATCACGATGGCGGTTTTCTTTATTGTTTGGCTTCTGCTAACTGGTAGCATTCTTGGAATGAAATTCTTTGATAGCCCCTTCATCGGTCCCTATCCTGTAGCTTACCTTCCGTGGATGGGAGGCGTATTCCAGCTAAACCTATTCAACTGGTATTTCATCTGCTCAATTCTATTCTCAACAATATTCTCTCGCATCTTCGGACTGACGGGAGGAACCGACTAGGATGCCAGAGCCTACTTTGCGACCTCGAAGCAAGAAACTTTAACCTGAAAAGGCGGCTGTCAGACTGTGAAAAACCGTAGTGTAGACGAAAAGAAAGTTATAATTTGCATCAGCGGAATGACTGGATGCGGAAAAAGCACAGTAGCAAAAAAACTGGCAGCAAAATATGATCTTGATTACTTTTCTGGCGGAGACGCTTTGAAGCTCTTAGCCCAAGAAGAAGGCTACACCTCTAATGTTACTGGCTGGTGGGAAACAGCTGAAGGACTGAAGTTTCTTGAGCAAAGAATGAGCGACCAAGCATTTGACAGGCGAATTGATGAAAAGCTGCTAGAGCTAGCAAAACAAGGAAACGTTATTCTTGACAGCTGGACCATGCCCTGGCTACTTAAAGATGGCTTCAAGATATGGCTAGAAGCTTCGCCCAAGGTTCGAGCCAAAAGAGTCGTAACCCGTGATGACATCAGCCAAGAAGAAGCATTGAATGCTCTGACCAAAAAGGATGAACAAACACGGCAGATATACAAAAACCTCTACGGCTTCGATCTAGGAAACGACCTTTCACCCTTCAATATTGTTCTCGCCACAGACGAGCTGGAACCCGAAGAAGTCTTCCATGCCCTATGTTTAGTTACTGACCGCCTAATTTTCAAAGAAACCTAACACTCCTCAACATCTCGTTTTACCAGCAGAAAATAATTTGGTCCAAAATTGAGAAGATTGGATGAGACTGCAACAGAAAATATGCAATGAGTATCACTAGCGTGACTTGCCTAAGAGGAATAATAGCATGTTTCTTGTATTTGCAGCTCAGCAAAGCCAAGCCCATATTGAATATGGTCAACAGAATGAAAACCCGACTCAATGCAAGACAGATTATTGCCTCACTCATTCTATCAACAGCAACATCCACCATCCACCCATCTCTGGAGCCTGCTTGTCCCTTGGCACGAGCAACAACACCATCAAGAGCATCAAGCAGCAAAACAAGAAAAATCATAACAATTGAAGGGACAATAGCTCTCTCAGCAAGCAGCAGGTAAGCTATGGGACTGAAAACTAGGCTCAGTCCAGAAATCATGTCAGGGTCCAATTGCCGCAAGATTGGAAACCCTGCTAGAACTGGCTTATGAATCATCCTAAATACTGAATATGCCCTGCCCATGAAGACCTGCAATTAAAATCACCCCAAATGCTGCTGTTATAACTGCGTCATATGCAGTCAATTTCTTCAAGTTCCTTGGCGCCAACCCAAGAAACACAATTTTCTCGCTCAAAGGATAGAACGGTCTTGTAGGCCGCGTCAAAAGATCAAGAAAATAATGACTCACAAACCCTACGAGAAGGCTTTGACCCAGCGGCGCAGAAAAGAAAGTCACAGCTACTGAAACAGTCATCGCCAACAGTAGCCCCGGTAGTTCATGCCACATTGTTCTGGTTTCCGATTTGAATCTGTGGGTCTTCAGGGCTGTTCTTAGGTGAGCTAGGTGGTCTAGGTCCGTGATTACCGCTGCAATGCTTGTTACCATAAGGGTTGTTGGAGACACGATTGATGGTGCACCAAAAACCAGTAGCAGGTTAGCGAAGAAGATGTGACCAAGCGTATTCAACAGTCAACATTCCATTTTTTGTAATCAACCTACGTTCATGTAATATTTGGAGATTTCTACCATTCCACAGAATTCTCCTTTTTCTGTTGTCTTCTTAAGGTATTTGTGGGACTCCATCAGGTATATCGTAAATCGGAATATACCTTAAATATCGTTTCTGACACAACGTCAATGTGGATGCGTGCATTTCTCTTTCCTCCTTCACGGTTCACAAGGTGACTTGTGCGCATTCACCACCTCCAATCTACAGCAAACAAGTTTTCAATGGTGCAAAGCGCCAGAATTTTCGTGAACTCAGATAAGCTCTGTTTTCTCCAGAATTTTTTCAAAGTTTTCTCTTGTTCGTTTTCGTTTGTAAGTCTGTAGTGCCTTCACTAAATCTTTCTCATCAATTTTCCTCAGCTTCTCCTTTACTTTCGGTGCAATCTGGCTTCCTAAGAAAAGGTATTGGCAGACGGAGGTAACGTTTGAAACTCTTCGGCTGGTGCTGGCTGTCTCAAAGTCGACCAGAAACGGGTGGTCACTGGCGTCAACAAGTATGTGCTTTGGCGCCTTACTCAACTCGCCATGGTCTAATCCTGCTTTGTCGAGCCTGTGGCATTGTTCTAAAACGTTTTTTAGAACCAGCTTAAGGCGTGACTGGTCTCTGTTTTCTTCTATTGTTTTGAGCCATTCTGGAAAGTGGGTTCCTTCAATCAGTTGCATGAGGAGAAGGTTTTGGCTGATGTCGAGTAGTTTTGGTCCAACGTTTGTGGTGTTTGCTGTTTTCAACATTTCTCCTTCATGGGACATTTCTTTTCGGTCGGCGTCGGTTCTGCGGATTTTCAGGGCAGTTCTGCCTGAGTTTGTGTGGGCTATGACGACTATGCCGACGCAGCCCTTTCCCAAGACTGGCACATCAGCGATTCGTTTTTCTCCAGTGAACTCTAAAGCTTGAACTCCGAGCTTCTTTAACTCTTTGAGGCGCTTCTCCACTTCTGTTTTTTCAGTTGTTGGGTAGCATAGAACTTTGTGTTCTCTTTCACTGAGTTTCTCTATGGAGACGACTTCACTTGCCTGCAACTCTGTTTCACGCCTGATACTAGTTTCTGGGAACAGTTATTAAATACTGCAATTTATCATGTGGTTTCAGGGCAGATTTCATGTCTATAATATCTTTGCTCTCTGATTTCGGTCATAAAGACGCGTATGTTGCTGAGATGAAAGCCGTAATCCTGTCCATCAACCCTAAAACACAGATCGTGGATGTTTCTCATGAAATCGAAAAGTTCAACATTCGCATGGGCGCCTACGTTCTAGCTTCAGCAGCCCCATATTTTCCAGCAAAATCTGTTCATGTTGGTGTTGTGGACCCTGGTGTTGGAACACAGAGACGTGCCATAATTGTGGAAACCCGTCGCAGCTTCTATGTTGGACCCGACAATGGGCTCCTGATGCTTGCTGCACAAAAAGAGCACATAACCAACGTCTACAAGATAGACAACCCAAAGTATATGCTGCCTATAGTGTCAAAAACCTTTCACGGAAGAGACATCTTTGCCCCAGCAGCCGCCCATCTAACAGCAGGAACAAAGCCTTCTGATTTTGGACCCGCCATAGAAGACTATGTTGTTCCAGAATTTGCGAAACCGCACCAAAGAAACGGAGAACTGCATGGGGAGGTTCTTCATGTGGACGATTTTGGCAACACCATCAGCAACATTTCAGCAGAAGACCTCAAGAAAGTGGGCGTTCATGAAGGAAACACTCTTCAGGTCAGAGTTGGTGGCAGAACTGTGCGCCTCATGTTTTGTTCAGCCTACGGCGAAGTTGCAACTGGCACTCCCTTAGCGTTAATTGGTAGTAGCGGCTTTTTTGAAGTAGCCGTCAATCAGGGAAATGATTCCAAAATTTTCAGGGCAAAAGTTGGGGACGCATTTTGTGTTTCTATTGTTTCCAGCTAATGGCGCTCTGTTAGTAGGTTTCTATCAAATACATGTCTTTGCGTGATTTTGCTAGAGCGTAACCCATTATTAATCCAGCTGCGAGACCGCCAAAGTGGGCAACTATGTTGACGCCTGCGCCTGTGCTTAGCATCAAAAGCAGAAACGCATACAACAAGGCTCCTGCAATGGACTGGCCAAATGTTTTTCGCATGTAAATGAGGCTTCCGCCGTACATTCCAAAGATTGCTCCTGAAGCCCCAGCGGAGATGGTATTTGGGGACATCAGAAAGAGGGTCAGTATGCTGCCTGAGAGTCCTGAAAGCAGGTAGACAGCCAAGTATTCTTCTGTTTTGAAGAGCTCTTCGGCTCTTAAACCGAATATGAGCAAGAACAGCATGTTTAGTCCAAGATGCATTATGTCCACGTGAACGAAGATAGATGACAGCAGTTGCCAGTACTGGCCAGCAAATACGTTGATGTTATATTGCCCAAACTGCCTCAGGACATCATAGTCTGTTTCGATGAAGCTTCCGCCAATCACCGAAGTGTAGTAGTAAACTATGACGTTTGCTGCCACCAAAATTATTGTAGGCGTTATCAAAGACTTGCGTCGCATCATCAAAATCATCATTAAGCAAACACCTCGCCGTATTTATGCGTAACTTGTTTGCCGTTTTTGTTGGTGTTTTACCGTAAGGTAAATCTTGATGGTGTTCTATATCTGCGGGCATGATAGTTGATGTTTTGCTTCCGTCAGTTCTCTTTCTTGTTGGAGTGATTGTGGTTTTTCTTTACTCCAGAATAGACAAGAAAGTTGACAACCTCGTTGGCGGACAAGAGCTTCATCTGAAACACGTCATTCCGCTGGTGCTAGCTATAGGCGTCATGGTGACCGTAATCGTGTTCATTCCCGAACATGCCCTGTTGGGTCTCTTCATGTTCGCCTATGTTGCAATTCTTTTCTTGTTCTCTTTCCTTCTTGCACCAAAATGGTTCTTGGCAGTGGTGCCGCCTGTTCTGTTTCTCTTGTCGTTTTTCTATTTCTGGAACATTTACACCTTTAACCTGTTTGCAATATTGTTTGGAATTTCTGTTGCAATTTACATGGGAAGCTTGTTCACGTGGAAAACAACCGTTGCATTTGCCTCCCTAATAACTATCATGGACATAATCCAAGTTCTAATCACAGGACACATGGGAGACGCCTTTGATACTGCTAAAGCCCTTGGGTTGCCTGCTTTCATCAAGTTGCCTATGTTCCCAACAACTGGTTTAACATATCTTGGGTTAGGTGACCTGTTCCTGTTTGGGCTTCTTTGCATTCAATCCACACGAAAGTATGGAAGAAATTTTGGGTTAAAGTCCACACTTTTGATGGCTGTAGTTTATCTGCTGCTTCAGACAGTTCTGCTGAACTATTACCCCTTGGAAAATGGTTTTCCCGCTACTGTTTTGGTCATCAGCGGTTGGCTAGTCGCATTAGCTGTAAAATACCTGCATGGCTCATTGATTAAGAAAAGATAGCAATGCGGCAACTGGACTAGCTATTCTACAGTGTCTGGTTTGTTTAGTTCCCTGAGTCTCACGTCGCCGCCAATCTCTTCTATGAACTGAGCAACACTCTTTGGGACAAGTTCTTTCCAGTTTTCTCCACTTAGCATGCGCTTTCTGATTTCTGTAGCCAAATAAATCTCCCGTTTTATGAATGGCAACGGCTTGACTTTGAATCCTGCCTCCGTGAAAAGTCGGCTAGTTAATGGCTCGTTGGCGTAGACTACATCAAATTTTGGGGCGTAACCTACAATCTGGGAGACCCACAATGCATGTTGGTGAACGTCAGGCACTGGAATAATCCAGATTCTCTGCAGCTGGATTCCTGTTTCTTCTAAAGCTTTTCGAATCATGGTGATGCGTTCGCCCGCAGTAAAGGGGTTATCAAGTCTGTGGCTGTATTGGCTACTACCCACGATTACCACTAGCTCGTCAACTTCTTTTTCGATCTTTTTTACGACTTCTAGATGTCCTTTATGGAATGGCTGAAATCTTCCCACAAAGACTCCGCGCTTCACCATCTTTTATTTTCCCCAATGAAGAATCTAGCATGCTCTGCATATATGAATTTTAACTCTGCCCCTTTTGGGGTAACTAGGTATCCTGTTGTGTGCTGTTCGTGGTTACTTGTCCCGTTCAAACAGCAAGTAATGGTTGACGATAGTTGGGGAGCCTTGGGCTTGATAGGTGTGGAGACGCCACCCGCTTCTTTGGTATTCGTCAATCACTTTTGGGATTCTTTCGTGGTGACCAACCTGCACACAATCATATTCTTTCAACTCAATCACCTTCAACAACACGTTAAATCAGGTAGTGATATAACATTTTGCAAATCCTACGACCTGAAGTCCATAAACAATGAGGATGTTTGGTCTTCAGTCTCTTTGTTTAACCCATTCTACAGGAAACAGAGCCAACTTTCCAGAATCCAGTTTCAGGCTTGTTGACGTTTCGTAGCCTCTTTCTTCTCTCTGAAGAATCTCCCCCTTAACCTGTTGTCCGTACCCATAGCCGCCTATGCTCAAGTCAGAACACACAACCCTGTGACATGGAATCAGTAACGGAAACGGATTCGACGCCTCAACACGTCCCACCGCCCGCGCACTACCCCCAACAGCCCTAGCTATGGCACCATATGATGTCACGT
>PIXS01000237.1 GCA_003096255.1 Candidatus Bathyarchaeum sp.
ATTATCTTCATAACATCCTCCTCACCCAAAACAGCACCACAACACTCACACTTACGCACAACCAATCTAAATCCCTCATTACTACAACTTCAAATCAAAGAACTATAAACTTAATGCAAATAACCGTAACAAGCATCAATGTAAACGCCCACAAAAATGAAGTTGCTGTGGTAGCCCGGGGGATACCTTGTGCCAGAGTTGAATTTATACTTTTTATTCATTGGGGTTCTCTCGCAGTTCTGTTAGTAGGTGTTGTTTTAGGGCTATGCTGAGCTGGTGGATTTGGTTGTTTTCGATTTGGCTGCGATCAATTACGGTTCTGTGAGGCTGCGTTAGGGCGTTTTTTGTTAGGATATCTTCTGGGTTCATTCCCCATGCACGTATGATTTCTTTGAGTGCGTCGATTTTGCTGACGCGGGTTTTTGGCTTTATGGAAAGTCCTGAAGCTAAGTATATGCCTCTTAGGAATTCGATGCCTTTCATTTTGATGTCGTGGTACGTGCTTATGGTGTGTCCCATCATGTATTCAATGTAGTCTCTGTCCACTCCTAAAGCTGCCATCTGGGTGCGGAAGAATTTTCTTAGGCTATGGGCTCGTAGATCGTAGCGGCGTCCTAGTGGTTTTCGTGTTATTAGGTTGGCTTTGACGTATAGTTTGTGGACAAGCTGGTATATTGCTGCAGGCGTTACTGGCATTGCATGTTTGCATTGTTGATTGCGTATGAGTGGAGATGTCTCGTGGATGTTTTCTGGCGGAATCTTATCAGTTCCTTGGCGCCTCGTTTCCATGTAGGCTCTAAGATAGTCAGCTGCTTCTTGACTAAGGAAAGTGTCGTAGTCGTGGTATTTGCCTTTGGTGATTTCGGCTTCGACGTGAATGTGAATTGGTGTGTTTAATCGTTCTAGGTCGCGTCTCACGTGACGATATTGAAGCTTTACAAGGGTGCCTATGCGGAATCCGCCTAGGGCTAACATTGAGATGATGACTTTTTGGCGTAGGTCGGCTATGTCAATGAGGTTTTGTAGTTCTTCTGGTGTGGGTGCTCTGTCGCTGTAGACGGTGCGTTTTGATAGGCTGTAGGGAAGTTCTAGCTTGAGTCGGTTGACGCGAAAGAGTGCTTTGACCCCTTTCACGTGGTTAGATACGGTTCCAGGTGCTAAGCCTTCTGCTTGTAGGCAACCTACGAAATCGTCTAGGAGGCGGCTGTATTTGGCTAGTGCTTTTGGTTTGGGGTCTCCGTCTTGGTCTAGGCAGCTTTCTATTAGCTGGTCTGGTTGGGTGTTTACCCATTTGCAGAAACGGTGGACACCGTACATGTATTGGTAGAGTGTACCTGGGCTTCCTGTGCGGTGGCGTAGGAGATGTTTTGCGAGTTCTATTGTGGAGTTGTTGTTGAAGGTGAAGGGGACTAGTCTGCGCATTTTCCATGAGAGGCTGCTAATTATGTATTCTTGAAGTTTTTCGTCAGCTGCGTTCTTGGTGTCAGGCATTGTTAGAGTTATTGGTTTTTTGAGTTTTTTGCCGAGAGGGCTGTGTGTTATTGTGGTCGCTTGCATTGGTTCGCTCCCTCGTCTATTTTACTGTGGCTGAATTTTTCGCTTAGTTGTCTGAAGCGCAGATTCAGCATTTCTAAAGTCGGTGTTTCTACTAATTAAAGACCAGCCTGACTCTTTTTGTAGCCGCAAAACACGGATTTCCAAGATACAGCTCTTGAGTAGGACTAGACCGCTGCCTGATCCGCTTGAATATGGCAGCTTTTCTATGGTTCTGTCATTTTCGATACAGAGAAGCTTGTCTTTTTCGTGGGTTAGCCATCCAACAGTTTCTCGTTCAGCTGCTTCCTTTATAGCATTTGGAGTGTTCTTGTAAAGGACGTGATCCAAATAGCGAAGGTAGACAACTGAACCTTCTGGGATGGCGACATCCATTAGGTCATACCACAATTCTTTGTAGGTTGTTTATTTGAAGAATTGTTCGTCTCGGATGTTTTCGCTTATTTTCACGTAGTTTTGGAATCCACAGAATTTTATGATACGCTCAAGCAAGGGGTCTTTTGAGTTGTCGAAGCTTTGTTTGAATCCCAGTTTGCCTACAACCACTCGAATTTCTACGCCTTTTCCGCCCTGAAGAACTTGATAGAAGCCCTGCTTGTCGCCAGCATACTCTTCTATGGCTTGCCAATCTTCAACCAAATTAACCAAATACAATCACCTTACAACTATGCCAGCTCAAAAAGTTAAGAGATTTCTGCCCCCAGCAAAGTATAGTATACTTTGAAGAGAGCCGCAAAGTCCAGTGTCCAAAAATGGACACAATTAACGGGATTAAAAAATCAATTTTGATTTGTCAAAACGGCTATTGTCACAAGGGCACGTTCTTCACTGGCGGTCTGGATAAAGTTGTCTAAATTAAGATTGTTTAAGAGAATGGCGAGATATGCCCTTGCAGTCATTTGATAAAGAATTGTTTGGAATCCAGCTTTTGTTTTTCTGGCGCCAACCTTTTGCAGATAACCCGATTTTCTAAGCTCTCGTACTCTTCGATTTACGTTGGTATATTTTGTGTGCTTTAATCCCTTTTTTGTTTTAATTCTCTTACAAACATCATAGATTGTTAATGGGCTTTCGAGTGCAAGAATTTGGAAGATAACCTGATTAAGCTTCGCTTCTCTTCCCTTGAAAACCGAGATTCTCCCAATCTCACGCTTGTGCCTAGGCACGCCCCAATCCTACCCTACCCTAATGCCTAAAAAATAGAGGAGAGTAGCCCTTCACGTTTTTACACAAATTGTTGTATCCAAAACCCCTCGGCAAAACGTTTCTGTCTGCCGAAATGTCCTATAGGCGAAAACGTTTCTGTTGACCTATATATGAAAGTCAATTACATTTTTATGTAAAAAATGGGGGAAACCCTCCGAAAAATCACGTGTTTTATCAGGGGGTATTTCTGTTTGCAGAAACGTTTTCTCGGGGCTTCAGAACAATAACTATCTTAGATTTTCCCTCTGTTTTGACGTTCATGTCCAAATCCTTGCCAACAAATGGTTCAACAGTTTCATGGAATTTTATTGGAATACCCACCGACAGATGCTCATACTGGTAAACACTTTTTCCACCCAAATACCGTTTCTTAGACTTACGCCTACGAATCTTCATTCCAAATCGCCAAACGTCCTTGATATTACAGATTTTAAAATAAGCTCAGCAACAAACACTCAAGACCTACACAGAGAGGAGACTGAAAGTAACTAATTAATGATACCGCGAGTTAAAACAGAGTGAAAATAATCTTGAATAAAGGGGGTTTATCTTGAAAGACAATTATCGTTGCCCTAATTGTGGATATGAACTGCCGAAAAAAGAGGCTATAATCTCAGGATGGGACTCGCAACAATCTCTCCACCACATACACTGCCCAAAATGCGGAAAAATAATCACGTGCACACCATAAAAAAGTTCAAATAAACATTTCAAGGAGTCTCTAAGGTAGAAAGATTTTTTTTAATTGTTTTTATGCAACTTTCAATATCTTTGGTTATTTCATCATCCCAAAAGCGTAGAACTGTGTATCCCTGTTTCGTAAGTCTCTTAGTTACTGTCACATCCCTTTCTTTGTTCTTTCTGATGTGATCTTGCCAATAACCTTCCTTAAGCTGAATTACTAATTTGTTCCAGTTTCGTCCATGCCAAAAAGAGCTGTCACAGAAAAGAGCAATATTAGGTTTTATCAAGAAATCTGGTTTTCCAAAAAGTTTCGGTTGATATTCATAGTCGATTCCATTGTTGTCTAATGCCTCTTTCATTTTAACCTCAATTTTAGACCCTCTGCTTTTAATCTTAGACATAACCTGACTTCTTTTCGCCTTAGTGAATACGTCGGGCATTAATGCGTTTCACCTGAGCTCTTTTTGTTTTTCATTGGAATCGCTTGATAATCTTTTTTATGCTGACTATTGGGCATCAAACTTTTTCAAATAACGTAAGGGTTCTGTGTAATCTTTAGGAAAGTTCCTCGCTGAGAATAAGGAGCCAACATTTTTTCCATAAAGACCGACTATTAGCCACACAAGCAATGATGCTGGCCCCTGAGCGGGCGCAAGAATACATGGCACATGTTGGGGAGACCACGCGGCAATCATTTCTATTGATTCTGATGCGTTACTTGTAGCCATGTCTAAAGGATCTCGAGTAAATTGTACATGGCAATAATCATGGTTTGACTTTGGATGTGGCGTTTCAAATCGTAACCCAAAAATTCTTAATTTTCCACTATCTAAGTCATATCGTAACATTGCTACACGAAAAAAAATTTGTGGAATCTCTCCAGAAAAATCGGCTTTAAAATTAAGTATTGGAACAAATTCTTGATCATCCCCGTTGAATGGGGGAAAATATAAAAAACCAACATCATGAGTAGCAAGCTCTTTTTTATTTCTACATGCTTTATTTATCATTTGATCAATGTTGTTCG